>DASVHW010000326.1 GCA_036382395.1 Candidatus Binatia bacterium
TTCACATCGTCGATGACGAACTGCATGCTGTCGGTGGTGTCGATGACCAGCGCAACATCGAGACCCACCTTGCGCAGCCCGCCGATGTAATCGCCGAAGCCGCCGCCCAGCCCGCCAACGGCGCCGGAGCCGAAGGACAGATGCGTGGAGACCGTGTCCAGGTTCGGGCCCGTTCCGAGCTTGGGGCCGATACCGCCAATCCGCGGCATCTCGGGTGGACGCACGCCCTGAATCACCGGGCCACTGGGTGCGGCCCTCTGCGGCAAGGCCTGCTCCATTTTCAGGACGCCGGCCAGATCTTTCAGCGACGGCGCGGCATCGAGTTCGTTGGTGCTGGCCGCGGTCTGGTCGACGACTTTGACGCGAATCTCTTGGGCTTTGCGAATGACCGTCAGGGTCACAGTCGCGAAGACGAATAGCAAGCCGATGTGAAACGCGATGGAGAACGCGAACCAGCGGACGCCGCCGAACCGGTGGCCGGCCCACGGATCAAAGCGCGACGGATCAGGGAGGCTGCGCGGCGGAGGCGCCGGATCCGGCATCGCCCTCTCAGCTCCCTTGCCGCCGCTCCGCCGCGATGGCGATCTGCGTGGCCCCGGCCTTCTGCGCAATGGCCAAGATCTTGACCGCGTCGCCGAAGAGCACCTCACGGTCCCCTTCGAGGACCACCGGTATGTCCGGACGCGCGCTCACCAAGCCGTGGATCACGCCCTCGAGATCCTCGTACGCGGTCAGGGTGCTGTTGATGTAGATGTCGTGGTTCGGCGTCACCGTGATGGTGACCTCGCGCGGCTGTGAGGAGGTGCTGTCCACCTCGGGCAAACTGATCTTGGCCCCGGATTCCACCATCGCCGCACTGGTCACCATGAAGATGATCAGCAAGACGAGGAAGATATCAGTCAGCGGCGTGATGTTGATGTCCGACATGATCGGCGAGCGCGCCCGCCGTTTCAGGCTACCGAGCGCCACTGGACTGCCTCCCAAGATGGATGGCGTCGAGGACGCGATTCGAGGCGATGGTGAGCGCGGCTTCAATGCGCTCAATGCGAGTCTGGAAGTAGTTGTAGAAGATGACGGCGAGGATGGCGACCACGAGCCCGAGGGCGGTGGCAATCAGGGCTTCGGAAATGCCAGCCGCGACGACCGAGAAGCCGCCGCTGCCCATGATGGCCATGTTGTGAAAGGCCTTGACGATACCGACGACGGTGCCGAACAGCCCGATGAAGGGGGCGCTGCTGCCAATGGTCCCCAACACCCACAGCGGACCCTTGAGCGCTTCGAGTTCTTCAAAGCGCTTATCTTCGGTCAGGCCAGAGAGGTATTCCATCGAGTCGGACTGATGGCGCGCCAGCACGTCAGCGAAGATGCGCCCGGCCGGGGATGTCGCTTGACCCTGGCTGGCCCGCAGCGCCGTATTGAAATCCCCACGTTCAAGGGGCGGGCAGATGGTGCTAGCGAGAGACAGACTGCCGGAAACCAGATTGCGCAGGGACCAGACGCGCTCCAGGACGATGCTCAGCGTGACCACCGAGAACAAGATCAACGGGTAGGTGGCGATCCAACCCGTCTGAATCATATCGAGTACGCTCAAGCCTTCCACGTGAGAAACCTCCTATTTCGATGAAGCGTGCGAGCCAATCCAGCGTTCCGCTTTGTCACTGCTGTCCTTGTGAGATGGGGATTGTGTTCGTGTATAAGCTACTAGGACCCCTGTCAATTTGGCAAGCGTCATTTCCGACCCCGGGCTGACCGCAGAGCGCGGTCGGTTGACTCGGTCCACCCACTTCCATAGCCTACCTGCCGATGCTGGTCCGCCGCACTGCATGCACAGTAGCTGTGGGACTGACGGTGTTGCTGACGGCGGGATGTTCGGCCCGGTCCCGCCCGGCGCCGCCGCTGATCGATGTGCGCAAGTTCGTCGATCTCTCTTACTCGTTCGGCCCGGACACCATCTACTGGCCCACGGCCGAGTCCTTTACCCTGACCCCGGTGTCACATGGCCGCACGCCACTGGGGTACTGGTACGCCGCCAACAACCTTTCCATGGCCGAACACGGCGGCACCCACATGGATGCGCCCATTCATTTCGCCGAGGGTGGCCACACCGTTGATACGGTCTCCCTCCACTCCTGCATAGGGCCGGCGGCCGTGATCGATGTTCGTATGCAAAGCGCGGCGGACCGTGACTACCGCCTCACGGTTGACGACATCAAGGGATGGGAGCGACGCAACGGACGTCTTCCTCCCGGTGCCCTCGTCATCATGTGGAGCGGATGGGGAAAGTTCTGGCCGGACAAGCTTCGCTACCTCGGGACGGACCAAAAGGGGGACGTCGGCCACCTGCATTTCCCAGGCTTCTCAAAAGAAGCGGCGGAGTTCCTGGTCAAAGAGCGTGACGTCGCCGCCATCGGGGTCGACACCGCCAGCATCGATTACGGCCAGTCCACCGACTTCATGGTCCACCAGGTCATCAATGGCGCCGGCAAGCCTGCCTTCGAGAATCTGGCGAACGTGGATCGGCTGCCTGCAAACGGCGCAACCCTGATGGCGCTGCCGATCAAGATTGCCGGCGGCAGCGGCGCGCCGGCGCGCATCGTCGCCATCCTGCCATAGCTGGTTCATGGTCAGGGGGTCGCTACTGACATGGGCGCTGACCGCGGCGCTTGGGATGCTGCTCCACGCTTGCGCTGAGCCAACGCCCTCTCCCACGGCGCCATCGGCTCCCAAGGTCACTTTCCAAGACGTCCGCTACGACTTCGGTGTTGCGGATCAGGGAGCGAAGGTCACCCACACCTACCGGTTCAGGAACACTGGTGGCCTCGATCTGAATGTTGACAATCTGCGGACGTCGTGCGGCTGCGCGGCGGCAGTGACCTCGGCTCGCACCCTTCCGCCCGGAGGTGAAGGAGCGATCGAGGTGGTTTTCGACACCACGGACTCCCTCGGGGACCAGAGCAGAACCATTACCGTCTATTCCAATGACCCGGCCCAGCCGGTGAGCACGCTCACGCTGAGCGGCCGCGTCGACGCGGACGTCGCTGTCGATCCGCCACGACTGTACGTCGGCCACGTGATTCGCGGCCAGACTGCATCGAACAGCGTACGCATCGTCGGTGCTGCCGCGGCTGCTTCGGTGGAAACCCGGGGAAATGTAATTGCAGGGACATTCAGCCCCGCCCCGCCGGGCGGCGGCAGCAGGCGGCTGCAAGTTGCCGTCAAGCAGGATGCGCCACTCGGCAAATTCGAGGAAACCGTCGCCCTCCACACCGGCAACCAGCGGCATCCGCTTCTGACCGTGCCGATCACCGGCATAGTGGACGGTGATGTCGTGGTCTCACCGGCGCAGCTGAGTTTTGGCGTGACCGCGCCGGGCGCCGGGGCGTCACTGATGCTCGGCCTGCACAATCGCGGCAAGCAGCCGGTGCACATCAGAGCCGTTCATCTGACGCCCGCGGTCGGTGTCGCAGCCGTGACGACGGTCCGCGACGGCGAGGACTACCGGGTGACGGTCACGCTGAGCGCAGGTCTGCACCCAGGGAAGATTTCCGGGACGCTGGACGTGGACACCGATCATCCCGAGCAGCCACACATCCTCGTGCCGTTCTCGGCCCGGGTGGCGGAGAAGTCGTAGTGGCGAACGTCAAACATAGAGAGCTGCGGCCGTATCGGTTCCCGGCGGGCAAACGATTCGACGTTGTCGGCTTCGGCCTGAGTAGCGTCGACCATCTCTGTATCGTCAATCGCCATCCCCGCCTGGATTCGAAGCAGCAGATTGTAACTTACGACCAGCAGCCGGGCGGCCAGGTGCCCACGGCGCTGGTGGCGCTGCAGCGCTGGGGTTTGCGCACCGCGTATGTGGGCACCTTCGGCGATGACGCCGGTGGCGCCTCGTCGCGTGCCGCGCTGGCAGACGAGGGCGTTGACCTCTCGGCCTGCGTCACCCGCCACAACACGCGCCAGCAAGTGTCGGTGATCCTGATCGACGAAGTATCGGGAGAGCGGTCGGTGTTGTCGGAACGAGTCCCTGAGCTGGTGCTGCATGCCGACGAGCTGCCGCGCCAGTCGTTGACCAACGGCAGCGTCCTGCTGATGGACGCCGTCGACATGCCGGCAGCGATTGTCGCGGCACGGGCTGCGAAGGACGAGGGCATCCTGACGGTGCTCGACACCGACACGCCAGCGCCCCGGATCGACGAGCTACTGCGACTGACGGACGTGTTGATCGTCGGCGCCGAATTCCCGGCGCGACTCACCGGCATCAGCGATTTGCGCAAAGCCTTGCGGCACACCGCCAAGCGCGGTCCGTGGTTCGCCGGCGTCACCCTCGGCCCCGGTGGTGCGCTGGCGCTGGTGCACGGTGCGTTGCACTACGTTCCGGCCTTCCGCGTGCCCGTCGTTGACAGCACTGGCGCCGGCGACATCTTCCACGCCGGCAGCATCTACGGACTGCTGCAAGGGTGGCCGGTTCCGGACATCCTGCGGTTCGCCTCGGCTGCCGCCGCGCTCAAGTGTGAGAAGCTGGGCGGCCGTCCCGGCATTCCGAGCTTGGAGCGTGCCACCGCTCTGGCGCGTTCAGGCTGAGGAACGTCGCTCATTGCCCTTCATGCGGCTGGGTCGCTGCCTCGAGCGACCGCAGCCCTATTGCGCCGTTCTGCCTCTGTGTCCGTTCTGCCTCTGTTGACCCGGACAGGGCGTCGGCATAGGACGACACGGGAGGCAGTGAGATGCGATTCGGACTGAATGTCGGCTACCCCGGCGCTCGAATGACCATCAACATCGAACTGGTCAAGGAAGCCGACCGCCTGGGGTTCCATTCGGTCTGGTCCGCTGAGGCGTATGGGTCGGACGCCGTGACGCCGTTGGCCTGGATTGCGGGCCAGACGCAGCGGATCAACCTGGGTACGGCAATCATGCAGATGCCCGCCCGCACCCCGGCCATGACGGCAATGACGGCGACCACGCTCGATCAGCTTTCCGGTGGTCGCTTCTTGCTCGGCCTCGGCCCCTCCGGCCCGCAAGTGGTCGAAGGGTGGCACGGTGTGCCCTACGGCAAACCGCTGGCCCGCACGCGCGAGTACGTCGAGATCGTTCGCCAGATCTGGGCGCGAGAACAACCCCTCCAACATCAGGGAGTGCACTACCAGATTCCGTACAACGGTCCCGGCTCCTCAGGTTTGGGCAAGCCGCTCAAGAGCATCCTGCATGGCCGGCAAATTCCGATCTATCTCGCCTCCATCGGGCCAAAGAGCGTCGAGCTGACGGCGGAGGTCGCCAATGGCTGGATACCGGTGTGGTATTCGCCCTATCGCACGAGTGTCTACCGCGACGCTTTAGAGGCTGGGTTCCGCAAAGCCGGCGGCGGCAAGGGCGTCCACAACTTCGACATTGCACCGGCGGTAGCCGTGGTGCTGGGCGACGACGTCGGCGCGTGTTTGAGTTTCATCAAGCCGGTACTGGCCCTCTACATCGGCGGCATGGGCGCGCGCGGCAAGAACTTCTACAACGACCTCGCATGCCGCTACGGTTTCGAAGAAGCGGCGAAGAAGATCCAGGACCTGTACCTCAGCGGGAAGAAGGACGAGGCCGCCGCGGCGGTGCCGGATACGCTCGCAGACGAGGTGTCGCTGGTCGGACCAAAGGAGCGTATCCGTGATCGTCTGGCTGCCTGGCGCGAGTGCGGCGTGACGACGTTGATGTGCGGTTTGATGCAAATCGAAGCCGTGCGGGCGCTGGCAGAGATTGGAGCGTAAGAGAGCGATGACGTCACTGCCGCTGGCGGATGTTCGTATTCTCGCCTTCACCCAGCTGGGTGCTGGCCCCTATGCCATGACCATGCTGGGCGACCTGGGTGCCGAGATCATCAAGATCGAAGATCCGACGATCGGCGGCGACGAGGCGCGGAGCGTCCCGCCGTATGCCGCCGATGGCGACAGCCCGTACTTCCAGTCGTTCAACCGCAACGCCAAGTCGCTGACGCTCAACCTCCGCACGCCTCAAGGCCAGGAGGTGTTCCACCGTTTCGCGCGCGTGTCGAATGCCGTCTACGCCAACGCGCGTGGCGACTTGCCGGCAAAGCTCGGGCTGGATTACGCCAGCTTGAAGGAGTTCAACCCGCGCCTCGTCTGTTGTTCACTGTCGGGGTTCGGCAAGACCGGTCCGCGCGCCGCCGAACCGGGCTACGACTTTCTCATGCAAGCACTGGCCGGCTTCATGAGCGTCAGCGGCGATCCGGGTTCGCCGCCGACGCGATGCGGCGTGTCCGTCGTCGATTTCTCCGGCGGTCTGACCTCGGCCGTGGGATTGTTGATCGGTTTGTTGCGTGCGCGCGAGACCGGCATCGGTTGTGATGTTGACGTCAGCTTGCTCGACACCGCGATCTCGATGCTCAACTACCTCGCGGTGTGGAGCTTGAAAGGCTACCGCCTCGAACGCCAGCCCGACTCCGCGCACCAAACGCTGGTGCCCTCACAGAACTTCCCGACCCAGGACGGCAACATCGTCATCATGTGCATGAAGGAAAAGTTCTGGCAGCGACTGGCCGATCGGATCGGGGTGTCGCATCTGAAAGACGATGCGCGCTTTCGCACGATTCAGGACCGCCTCACGCACCGCCATGAGCTGATTCCCTTACTCAAAGAGGTGCTGCGCACCAAGACCACGGATGAGTGGCTCGGGGTCCTGCGCGGGCACGTGCCGTGCGCCCCGGTGTACAGCGTCGAACAGGCGCTCCAGGATGAGCAGGTGTTGGCACGGGAGATGGTGACCACCGTCGAGCACGCCCAGTTCGGCCCCCTGCGTCAAGTCGGCTGTCCCATCAAGATCGACGACGTGCGGCCGCGCTATAAGCCAGCCTCACGGCTGGGCGCCGACACCGACGAGCTGCTGCACGAGCTGCTCGGTCTGTCGCACGTGGAGATCGAACGCTTGCGGGAGCGCGGCGCCATCTGAAGACAGTTGAGAGCTGGTGGCGCGGGCGGCCGCGACATCGGTTCGATTGCGAAGGGTGAATAGGTTACGAAATCTGGCCCGCTTCATTTCGGACCACATCGAGTCTGCGCCGGGTTCTCATTGCCCTTTGAACTGCGGCTTGCGTTTACTGAGAAACGCCATTACGCCCTCACGGAAGTCTTCCGTATCGCCGAGGATCCGCTGGGAGTCGCGCTCCAGATCGAGTTGCTCGGATAGCGTGTTCAGCTCCGCAGCGTCGAGGGCGCGTTTGATGTGGCCGAAACACTGCCGAGGCCCCGCCGCAAGGCGCCGCGCGATCCGCTGCGCCTCCTCCATCAGCATATCGTCAACGACGCATTTCCAGATCAGGCCCCATTGCTCGGCTTGCTGGGCTGTGAGCCGGTCTCCGAGCAAAGCGAGGCCGCGGGCCCGCGCACGACCAAGCAGGCGAACGAGGAAGTACGTACACCCCATGTCGGGCACCAGCCCCAGCTGCGGCCCAAACACCTGGACGAACTGCGCTGAGCGCGCCGCGACGACGATGTCGGCCACCAACGCCAGGCCGACGCCGCCGCCAGCCGCGACCCCGTTGACGGCCGCAATCAGCGGCTTGGCCAACGCCGCGAGGTCGCGCACCAAGGGGTTGAAGCCGCGGTCCATGGATCGATGAATGCCCTCGCCGATGGACAGGCCTGGTTCCCGATCGCCGCCGGCGCCGAGATCGGCACCGGCGCAGAATGCCCGTCCCGCACCCGTCAGGATCAAGACCTGCGTACCCTCGTCGTGCGCCACGTCCGCGATGACCGCGCGCAGCTCATCGATCATCTGCTGGTTGATGCTGTTGAGCACAGCGGGCCGGTCGAGCGTCAGCACGGCAGTGCCATCCGTGTTGCGGGTCAGCTTCACAGTCTCGAATGTCATCTGCGGAAATCCTTTTCGGCGGCGAGGTACGACCGCCAGGGACGGCCTGACGGATCGGGAACGGCGAATTGACGTCCACCGCTGATCGATAGTCAGCAGGGCCGCTGACCGGTCACCAACCACGCCGCCGACGGCATGCGCACGCCCTGTGGCGTCGCAAACGGCGCGATGGCATCCCGCACCGACTCGGCCACCCGTGCGCGCACGTCATCCTCGGCGTCGCGCAGCAGCCGTCCGAGCGGTCCGATGTGGACCAAGAAATTCGCGGTTTCGTCGAGATTCTGGCCTCCGCCGACGCTCAGAGGTTCGTTGAGCGCTTCGATATTGAGCGCGGTGAAGCCGGCGCCCGACAGGATGTCACGCACGCGGTCGGCGTCGGCAAAAGCGAACGGCCCCGGAGCATCGGGTGCAGGCAGCGGCGGCGGTGGGATGTGTGGCAGTGCGGCCCTCAAGGGAACATGCATCCAAGGGTTGCGCTGCAGTCCCTGCCAACAGACGAACCCGACGCGGCCGCCCGGCCGCAAGGCGTCGCGGAGGTTGGCGAACGCCGCTGCCGGATCGATGAAAAACATCACCCCGAAACGAGAGAACAGCACATCGAAGCTGCCCGGTGAAAAGCAATGCGTTTGCGCGTCGGCATTCTCGAATCGTACCTGCGTCACGCCGGCCTCACGTGCGGCCTGGCGTGCCCGCTCGAGCATCACCGTCGAGATGTCGATGCCGGTCACCGTGCCCGCCGGGCCCACGCGGCGCGCCAGATCGAGAGTGGAGTTGCCACAGCCACAGCCCACGTCGAGCACGCGTTCTCCGGAAGCCACGCCGGCGCGTTCCATCACGCGCTGCCCCAACGGACTGAGCTGGGTGTCGAGAAGCGGCTGCAACGCCACCCATTTTTGCCCGGCCAGCTCGTTCCAGTACTGGATCTGCTCCGCATTCGGTCCGGCGGGCTCTAGTGTCGTCATTGTTCTCCCCTCTTCTGCCGAAACGCTGTCTTCAGTGTACGCGAAACTCTTGCGCACATTCCACCTCGCGATCGACCTGAACGGTGGTGTGGTCGATGCCGAAACGCTCACACAGCCGCGTCTGAGCGGCGTCGATGATCGAGTGCGGTTCGTTCTCGCCACAGATCACGAGATGCGCGCTCAGGTGATACCGGCCGGAGGTCAAGCTCCAGATATGGAGGTCGTGTACCTGGCGCACGCCCTCGATGCCGAGCAAGCATTGCTCGACGTCTTCCACGCGCAAGCCCCGCGGCGTGCCCTGCATCAGGATGTCGACTGAATCGCGGATGATTTCCCAAGAGCTGTAGAGAATGAGCAGCCCGATCCCCACGCTCGCTATCGGATCGGCGACGTACCAATCTGCCACGAGGATAGCGATGCCGGCAAGGACCGCGCCGACCGAGCCCAGGGCGTCCCCCAGCACGTGGACGAAGGCTGCGCGCACGTTCAGGCTTTCCGCCTGCGAGCGGCGCAGCACCACCAGGCTGACGAGGTTCACAGCGAGACCAATCGAGGCGATGGCGATCATGCCCGCGCTCTTCACCAGCGGTGGATCCAGAAACCGGTGATAGGCTTCGTACAGGATCAGGCCGACAATCACCCACAACAATAGGGCGTTGGCCAGTGCGGCCAGGATTTCCACACGGTGGTATCCGAACGTCTTGCTGGCCGTCGGCGGGAACTGCGCCAGCCGGATGGCGAACAGGCTGAGCCCGAGGGCGGCGACGTCGGCAAGCATGTGACCGGCATCGGAAAGCAACGCCAGGCTGTTGGTGAGCATGCCGCCGCCGAACTCCACGAGACAGTAGCTCGCGGTGATGACAAGCGTCAGCGTCAGATCACGGCGGTTGCGTTCGAAATTGCGGTCGGTCACGCTTGGCAAGCAGTGTTGGGTTCCGATGAGAGACGAGCGGAAACGAACTACTTCCCCTCTTTCACTTGGGCTTTCCAATCGAGAATGCGCGCTTTAGCGGCCCAGGCTTCCGCTTCCGGGACATTGCCCGAACGCTGGAAGATGCGGGACAGATTGGTGTAACCGAGCTGATCATCGGGACTGATTGCGACGACGTTCTTCGCGGCCTCGATCGCCTCAGGCCACAGCTCTTTGTCGGCATACGCCATCGACAACCCTTCCCAGACGTCGGCGAAGGTCGGATCGAGGGTCAACGCCTCTTTATACTTGCTGATGGCCTCGTCGAGCTTGCCGTCGGCAACGCAGTCCACCGCTTGGCCGTACAGTTCCGCGCTAGTCGGCATTGCTGACAAACCTATCGGAAGCACTGGCTGGGCTCAACCCCACATGCGTGGCCTGTGGCCTCGATGCGGCGCCCGCAGTCATCCCATCATCGCATTGTGGCGAGGTGCGCCGCCTGCTAGTAAATTTACGAACTGGTGCAGGGGAGGTCCCGCGTTGGATCTCCCCTTTTCGTATTGATACATGTTGATGACAAACGCCGATTGTGAACGGGCGGTGCAGCATCTGCGCGCTGCCGTCGATACCGCCCCCGCGCACGGGGCCGCCGACAGACGCCTGTGGCGGGTGCGCGGGCTCAAGGGCGGGGCGCGGGCGTTTTTCGTCTGGCGCCTGCTCAGTCAATTTCCGCGGCCGGCCCTGATCGTGCAGCCGTCGGCCAAAGAGGCGGAAGCTTTTGTCGAAGCCCTGCGCTTTTTCTACGGCGAAGATGAAAGCGCGCCGCCGTTCTCGCGGCGCATTCATTATTTCCCGGCATGGGACGTGGTGCCGTTCGAGGATCTGTCGCCGACGTCCGAGACGGTCGCGGCCCGGATCGAAGGCCTCTACCACCTGCGGCAAACCCAACACCCCATCGTCGTCACGACGGCAGAGGCGCTGCTCCAGCGCGTGCCGCCGCGGACGCCGTTCGCCGAACGCCTCCGCTATCTCGTGGAAGGAGACGCCATCGATCTCGACGCGCTGGCGCAGCAACTCGATGACTGGGGGTACCGCCGCGTGCCGCTGGTGGAGGATCGCGGCGACTTCGCCATCCGTGGCGGCATCCTGGACATCTTCCCGCCGGCGCACCCACAACCGTTGCGCATCGAATTGGTGGGCGACGTCATCGAAGCCATCCGCGAGTTCGATCCGGTCAGCCAGCGCTCGCTGGC
>DASVHW010000327.1 GCA_036382395.1 Candidatus Binatia bacterium
CGTCACCGAGATACATGGCCCCGACGATGCCGCCGTCACGATCGACGACGACCTTGCGGTACAAACTTGCATGCCGGCCGCCAAGGAGTTTGACGTCGTCGGTCGGGCCCTCACGAAAACGTCCCAACTCGGCCAGCGTGACATTGAACAGCTCGACCACGTTCATGCTGAGGCTGCCTGGGTGCGAGACCTTGGCGCCGGCCATGCAGGCGCCGGCAACACGTCCTTGATCAACTGCGGTTGGCCAGATCGCAGGAATAATCCGCTCATCGGACAAAAAGTCCTTCACCTCGGCAACGTCGCCGGCGGCGTAGATGCCGGCGCAGTCGGTGCTGAGGTGCTCGTCGACGAGGATGCCTTTGTTGATGGCGCACGGCCCGTTGGTCACACAGCTCAGGTTCGGCTTGACGCCGGCTGCCACCACTACCATGTCCGCGACCACTGTGCCGCCATCGGACAAGGTAGCTTCCACCTGCCCGTTCTTCTGCGCCACGGACTCGACGCGCGATCCGAGGCGAAGGGTGACGCCGGCATCCTGCACGGCTTTGCCGAAGCGCTTTCCGCCCTCGGCATCGAGAAGCTGCGGCAGCAGCAGCGGCGTCATCTCGACGATGGTCAGTCGGATGTTCAACTTGCGCAGCGCTTCCGCCGCCAGCATGCCGATGAACCCACCGCCGATGACCATGGCCGTGTGCGCCTTCTCGGCGGCGGCCTTCATGCCCTTGGCGTCATCCAGGGTCCAGAGGTAGTGCGGGGTGATCGTATCAAGGCCGCGGATGGGCGGTGCAACGCACGTCGAACCGGTGCCGATCAGGAGCTTCTGGTAGCGAGCCCGGCGCCCGTCGGAGAGCAGGACCTCAGCCGCTCCGGCGTCGATGCCGGTGGCGACGGCGCCGTCCACGAGTTCGACCCCCTGGCGCTCGTAGTCCACCGGTTGGCGGATGAGCAGGTCCTCCAGCGACATCTCACCGGCGACGTAGTAGGGCAGGGCCACGCGCGAATAGGCTGGCCCGCGCTCACGGCTGACGAGGATGATGCGGCCGTGGCGGTCGTATCTGCGGATCGCATCGATCGCGGCCAGCGTGGCGGCGCTGTTACCGATCAGAACGTAGGGCGCTTCCATAGCCGCTGGGGCGGGAGAACACAGGAAAGATTCTAGTGAGCCGGCTGCCCGGACTGCGCCAAGAGCGATTTCTGGATGGTGGCGGCGTAGATTTTCTGCTGTGCCGTCGCTGCCGTTTCGACCTCGGCGTATTCCAGCGCTCGAGGCACGCAGAAGGCGACGCATTGGGGTCCGTCGGCGGTGCCGCGGCACAGGTCGCAATTCTGCGCGACGCCGGTGCGTGGCTGAAAACCCATGACGCCGAACGGACAGGCGAGCAGGCACATCTTGCAGCCGATGCAGCGCTCCTCGTGCACCAGGATCTGGCCGTCAGGTTCCTTGGCGATGGCTACGGTCGGACACACCGTGGCGCACGGGGCGTCGGCGCAGTGCACGCAGGTCATCGGCAGATAGAATTGCTCCTCGTAGAAGTCGTTGACGCGAATGCGTGACAGCGCGGGATTGAAGACGCTTTCGTGTGAAAAGGAACAGGCCAACTCGCACTCGCGGCAGGCGGTGCATTTCTCTTGGTGGACAATGATCTGCTTCACGCGTCTTCCCTCACCCGACGACCTGCCTCACCCAGCCTTCACCTGGTTCAACCGATGGCGGTATCGTGAACCAAAGCACTTTCCGAATCAACGGGGGCATCGCCCACCGCGACGGGATAGCGGCCCGAAAAGCAGCCGTGGCACATGCGCGTCGCCGGGCGGGTTGCCGCCATTACGCCTTCCAGCGAGAGGTAGCGCACACTGTCAACGCCGACGGCTTCGGCAATCTGGGCTTCACTGCGCCCGGCGGCGATGAGCGCGGTCCGGTCAGGAATATCGACGCCGAAAAAACAACCATGGCGCAGCGGTGGCGCCGCGATGCGCGCGTGCACCTCGCGCGCGCCGGCGGCGCGCAAGGTGTGGGCCAAGGCATGGAAGGTGGTGCCACGCACCAGCGAGTCGTCTACCAGCACGACGCGGCGGTCACGGACCTGCGGCGGATAGACGTTGTACTTGACGCGCGCGTTGAAATCGCGCGTCGCCTGCAACGGCTCAATGAACGTGCGACCGACATAGTGGTTCCGAATCAGACCGTGCGCCAGCGGAATTCCGGATTCCTGTGCAAAACCAAGGGCGGCAAAGTTTCCCGAGTCCGGAACCGAAACGACACAGTCCCCTGCGGCCGGCGCTTCGCGTGCCAGTTGGCGCCCGAGCTGGATGCGCATCTCGCCGACGCTACGCCCGAACACCGTGCTGTCGGGGCGCGAAAAGTAGATCCATTCGAACACACACGGCGCCGGGATCGCATGCCCGATGCGCTCGCTACGCCAGCCCCCGTCATCGATGATGATCAGCTCGCCCGGGTCCACCTCACGCTCGAATCGGGCGCCGACGAGATCGAAAGCACAGGATTCCGACGCCACCACCCAGCCGCTGTCGCGCCGGCCGAGGGCCAGCGGACGAAATCCATACGGATCACGGGCGGCATAGAGCGCGCGGCCGTGAACGAGCAGCATCGAATACGCTCCGCGGACCCCGCCGAGCGTCGCCGCAACCCGCGCAATCCAATCGGCTCCCGAAGGAATGGCCGCCAGTGCCTGTCCCAGGGCACGGGTATCAGATGTTCCGGCGGGTAATCCAGGTGCCAACTCGGCGACGTTGAGTAGAGTGCCATTGTGACACAAGGCGAGCGTTGCGGGTCCTTCGCCAAAGAGAATTGGCTGGGCGTTCGGTAGCGTCGAGCTGCCGCTGGTCGAATAGCGGTTGTGGCCGATGGCAATGTTGCCCGGCAAGCCATCGAGGACGGTGTGATCGTAGACCTGGTCAACCCATCCCATGCCGACATGCCGCTTCCAGCTGTTGCCGTTGCCGACGACCATGCCCGAAGATTCCTGGCCGCGGTGCTGCAGCGCGTACAGGCCGAGATAGGTCAGCCGGGCCGCGTCGGCGGCGCCGAAGACGCCGAAAACGCCGCACTCCTCGCGCAGGGGCTTCTCACGCATGTCGACAGCAGATGCCGCGTCGCCCATCAGCTCCGCGTACCTTCCCGCCTTACGAAGCGGCCTGACGTGTCTGGGCGTGGGTTGGGCTGTTCGGCACGGTACGCAGGCCGCAGAACTCTTCATAATCGATCAATGTGGTCACGGTTGGATGCGGACCGCAGACCGGGCAGTTCGGATCCTTGCGCAGCTTATGGATGCGCAGTTCCATGTTGAGCGTGTCGAAGTACACCATGCGGCCGATCAGCGGCTTGCCCACGCCGAGAATGAGTTTGATCGTCTCGAGGGCTTGCACGCAGCCGACCAGGCCAGGCAGGACGCCGAGCACGCCGGCTTCAGCACAGCTCGGTGCTGCCCCGGGAGGCGGTGGCTCGGGGAAGAGGCAGCGGTAGCATGGACCCTTTCCGGGATAAAAGACCGAAGCCTGGCCTTCGAACTGAAAGATGCTGCCGTGCACATTCGGCTTGCCGGTCATGACGCAGGCGTCGTTGACCAGGTAGCGGGTCGGGAAGTTGTCGCAACCGTCCACGATGATGTCGTAGTCCTGGATGAGGCCCATGATGTTTTCGGAACTCAGACGCTGCTGGTAGCCGATGACCTTGACGTCGGGGTTCAGTGCGTTCAGGGTCAGACGTGCAGACTCGACTTTCGGCATGCCAATCCGGTCATTGGTGTGAAGGATCTGCCGCTGCAGGTTGCTCAGGTCGACGACGTCGTGGTCGACCAGGCCGAGTGTGCCGACGCCCGCGGCCGCCAGGTAGAAGGCGGTTGGCGACCCCAAACCTCCGGCACCAACCAGCAACACCTTGGCGTCCAGCAATTTCGCCTGCCCCTCCTCACCGACCTCCGAGAGCAGGAAATGCCGACTGTAGCGGTTCAGTTGTTCGGCCGTGAACTGGCGGTCCTGCTTCCACGGATACCCGGCGCCTTTCCAGGCGCCGTAGCCGCCGGCCATGGAGATGATGTGCTGATAGCCCATGTCTTTGAGCTGTTTTGCGGCCAGCAGCGAGCGCGTGCCGCCAGCGCAATAGGCGATGATGGGCTTGCCCTTGTCCGGAACGGTTTGCTCAATGCGAAGTTCCAGATACCCGCGCGGGACCGAGACGGCTCCAGACAGATGCCCTTCGCGAAACTCGTCCTTTTCACGCACGTCTAGCAGCAGGTAATCGTCCCCGTTGCCGAGATGTTCCCTGACCTGATCGATGGTCCATTCCGGCACTTGCTGTCGGGCTTCATCCATCAGGTCCTTGAACGTCTTTGCCATGACCGTCTCCCCTTGCGCATGGCCGGCCATTGCCGCGCGCGGCCTGTCGCTAACCCATGCGTAATTCAAATTGGCTACTTCTGTTTCTATAGCGCCTGCGTAAAGTCGAGTCCACAAGGCGGTTTCGGCTGGCAGAGCGAGAGTCGTCCGTATGGTTCAGTGGCAGCGGTCGGGGCCCGGCGGTCTGGGCCCGTGGCGTGACTCTTCCAGATGAAACTCGAGGATTTCGCGCAGCCGCTCGGCGCGATCAGGCAGCGTGCCGGCTTCGAGCAGGCCCTGCTTTTCGAGCGGCGCAATCTCCAGGGCGTAGGAAAAGAAATTCACCAGCAGATCGTCCGACAACGTCTGGTCGTGCAACAGGCGGTGTGCCGGGGTGTCCGGCTGCATTCGGAGATAGCCGCTGAGCACGTTGATCAGCCGCGTACGACAGGCGCCGTCGATACTACGCTGGCCGCCGACACGCCAGCGCACCTCGGCTTGGCGGTACGATCGGTCGAAGATGTGGCGTTCGATGCTGAACTCGCGGACGCCGTGGAGGACGATGTTGAACTTGCCGCCCGGCAGGGACTCGAGATTGAGGATCTTGCCGGCGCAACCGGTCTCGAAGATGTCGGGGTTCTGGTCGTAGCGCTGTTGCCAATTTCCACGCAGCAGTGCCATGCCGATGATCTCGTGGCCGGCGGAGGCGTCGCGCACGAGATCCCGGTAGCGGGGTTCGAAGACGTGGAGCGGCAAGGGCACGCCCGGGAACAGCACCACGTTGGGCAACGGAAACACTGGAATGATGGAAGGTAAATCCATCTACTTCGCTATGAATGGCACGGCGCGTGAAAAGGTGCAACGCTCGGGCGCATGGGCAGGCCCGGCGCCGCGCCGCCCACGTCTTCACGCCGTGCGACGCCGCGTCACCCCCGGCTTGGTGAAAAACTTGGTGAACAGTTCCTTCGCTTCCTCTAGGCACTTCTGGCACAGATCGCGCCGGCCGCGCCACGATGACAACGCGCCGTCTTCCACCTCGCTGGTGAAAGTGGTGAGTTCCTGCTGGGTCTCGACCTCGGTCTCACAGCGATCGCAGAAATAGCGCAACATTCAGCTGATACCTCGGAGTGAGGATAGGGGTTGGAAACGGGCGCGTCAACGGAGGCACGAGGGTGCTCAACCCGCCAACAGCGCTCGCGGGATGTCGACCGCCTTGGCACGCAGATACTCGCCCAGACTCTTTGCCTGCGGATCGCTGCGCGTCGAGGCGGCGACGCCGTCACCCAGAAGCCCGTTGACGATGAAGTTGACACTGAGCAAGTTCGGGAGCGGGTAGCGCTGGACGGTCAGCTGTGCGGACTCCGGAATGAGCTGCTGGAAGCGGGCGACGGTCAGGTACTGTTCGAGCCAGGCGTAGGCGGCCGAATTCCTGACCCAGACACCAACGTTGGCGTTGCCACCCTTGTCTCCCGAGCGCGCGCCGCAGATGGTGCCGAGCGGCAGGCGTTCGGTCGGCCCCACCGGCGGCGGCGGAGTTTCGACAGGAGCAACCTGCGCTTCATGAGTTCCGGAGCGTTGCTCCACCGGTGGAATGGAAACCGTTTCCCCGCCGATCACGACGCGGTGCTCGACCAACTCCGAAGGGACGACCGCGGGCCAGTAAACGCCGTAGGGTGAGGCATCGCCCGGGGGTGCGGTGGCGAAGAAGCCGGGATAGTTCGCTAAGGCCATTTCGACGCCCTTATTGCTGAAGGCCCGTCCGACGCGGTTGGCATCCGGGTCCTTCACCGTCACGCGCAGGTGCGCAAAGGCATCATCGTTGGATTGCGGATCCGGGCGGTCGGAACGCAGCAGGCGAACGCTGACCTCAGCGAACTGCTCCTTGCCACCGACCAGCTGCCAGAAAGTGTCCTCAGCCAGGCGCGCCTTCTCCTCGATGTCCAGGCCGGTCAGCACAAACGTCGCCGAGTTCTTGTAGCCGCCGAGGTAATTGATACAGACCTTGGTCGTGGGCGGCGGCGGTTCGCCTTGGATGCCCGAGACCCGTACGCGGTCGGAACCTTCCTGCTGCAAGCGGATCGAGTCGAAGCGTGTGATGACGTCGGGATTCAAATAGCGCGGCCCCTGGATTTCGTAGAGGAGCTGCGCCGTGACTGTTCCGACGGACACCAGACCGCCTGTTCCCGGATGCTTGGTGATGACGAACGTGCCGTCACGATGCATCTCGGCAATCGGGAAGCCAATGTGGGCGATATCCGGAACCTCCTTGAAGAAGGAGTAGTTGCCGCCGGTGCACTGCGCGCCGCACTCGATGATGTGTCCCGCAACGATGCCCCCCGCCAGGCGGTCCCAATCGGTCCGTGCCCAATCGAACTTCCAAGCTGCCGGCCCCAGCGTCAGCGCGGCATCGGTGACCCGCGGGCAGATCACCACGTCCGCTCCGCGCCGCAACGCTTCGACGATGCCCCATGCTCCCAGGTAGGCATTGGCTGTAACAACTTGCGACTTCAGCGAGGTGAGCGGAATGTCTTTGTCCAAGTGCCGGAGCTCAACGCCGCGTTCGAGCAGGGCAGGGATACTCGGCAACAGATTGTCGCCGTCGATGTAGGCGATCCTGGCTTTGATGCCGAGCTTGGCAACGAGTTTCTCCATCTCGGCGGCCAGTCCGGCGGGGTTCAAGCCGCCGGCGTTGGCGACCACCTTGATGCCGCGGTCCACGCACGTGCCGAGCACCTGTTCCATCTGCCGCAGGAAGGTGCGGGCGAAACCCGCCTCGGGATTCTTCATGCGATCCTTGAACAGGATCATCATCGTCAGCTCGGCCAGATAGTCGCCGGTGAGGACGTCGATCGGTCCACCCTCGACCATCTCCCGGGCCGCACTCAGCCGGTCGCCGTAAAACCCGCTGCAGTTAGCGATGCGTAGAATGTCGTTGTGCATGAGTGCTCCTCAGCTGTCAGCGATCAGCGGTCAGCGTCGCGTAGATGTCAGAGCTGAGAGGTGACCGCTGATTACTTCTTCATTCCGCCCAGCGTGGCTTGCGTTTCTCGATGAACGCCCGCATGCCTTCGGCCGCTTCCTCCGAGGCGAACAGTTCGCCGATCTTCTTGCTAGTGTAGCGGAACCCTTCCTCCATCGACAGCTCGGGAATGCGGCGCACCAGTTGTTTGGCCTCTCGAACGGCGTTGGGGCCGCCGAGACGGATCATGCCGATGACGTCATCGACGGCGCGGTCGAGGTCGGATGCCGGCACGGCACGATGGATGAGCCCCAGCTCGACCGCTCGTTGCGCCGAGAAACGCTCTCCGGTCAGGAACAGCCACATCGTGTTGTGGATGCCGAGCTTGGGAATGACCAGGACCGAGATCATGGCGGGGATGACGCCGACGCGCACCTCGCTGAAACTGAACATGGCGGAGTCGGCAGCCACGGTGACGTCGCACGCGGCGGCGAGACCAATACCGCCGCCGAAAGCGTGGCCGTTGATGCGTCCGATCACCGGTTTCGGACATTCCCAGATGGCCTTCAGAACTCCCACAAATGGGTTTTCAGCCGATGCGCCGCCTGCACTCACGCCGCCGCTTTTGAGGTCCGCACCGGCGCAAAAGGCGGCGCCCGCACCGGTGAGTACGATCACCCGGACGTGGTCGTCGGCGATGGCGTTCTGGAGGTGCGCCCGTACGCCCTCGACGAGGATATCACTCAGGGCGTTGCGCTTCTCCGGCTGGTTGAGGGTGATCCAGGCCGCGTCGTGGCGGAGGTCGTAGAGTACGAGGTCGGTCATATGGATGCTCCAATAACGAGAATGGGAAACACGAGGCAGGGAATCAGACGTTCAGGATCGGGAATCGCCTCTGTGGACTTCACGTCGCCGCCAACTCTTCCAAGGTGACCAATACCGTCCCGGCATCGACTTGCTGCCCGACTTCGCAGGCGACTTCACGCACCACGCCGTCGTGCGGCGCACTGACGTCGTGCTCCATCTTCATAGCCTCGAGGATCACCAGCGTCTCACCCTTCTTCACGGTTTGGCCAGGCGCGGCGTGTACGGCGAGGATCTTTCCGGGCATTGGGGCTCGGCATCCGCCGTGAACCTCTTCGCGCACTGGTGGAGGAAAACGCGGCACTTCGTGCAGCTCGGAGGTGCCGCGCGGGCTGTGGGCGTAGTGCACGTCCTGTCGCGTCGCCATAGTGCACGTGCGGCGCACCCCGTCGAGCGCGATGGCGACGTGGGAGTCGCCGCACTCGAGCAAGGCGGCTCGGTGCGAGGCGCCATCAACCTCAACATCGATGTCATCACGCGTGTGAGCGCGGTACAAAACGCGGATGGTCGCGTCGCCGCTGGTGAACGCGATCTCCTGCATCTGGCTGGGGTTGTTGCGCCAGCCCGAGGGCAGGCTGCGCCAGACCGGTGCTTGCGCCCGGCGCTGCTCCTGCAGCCAGAGCGCCGTGGCGATGGCGTGGAGCCGGTCCGCTTCCCGCTGGGCAGGTGTCGGGTGCCGGTCGAGCGGGATGTGCTTGCCGATGAAGTGCGTGTCCAAATTGCCGGAGAGGAACTCGGGGTGGTGCAGCACCTGGGTGAGGAGATGCAGATTGGTGCGCACACCGAACACGGTCATTTCGGACAGCGCCTTTGCCAGCCGCTGTGCCGCCTCGACGCGCGTCGGCGCATGCGCGATGACCTTGGCCAGCATCGGATCGTAATGGATCGTTACCTCCGAACCGGAGGCGACGCCACTGTCGTAGCGGACACCTGCGGCGGGCGACTCCTTCCAGGAGATGAGCGTTCCCGTTGAGGGTAGGAAGTCGCTGGACGGATCCTCGGCATAAATGCGGGCCTCGATGGCGTGGCCGCGCCACGCCAGATCGTCCTGGCGCAGTGGCAACGGTTCTCCTCGAGCAATTTGGATTTGCAGCCGCACCAGGTCCAGGCCGGTGATGGCTTCCGTCACCGGGTGCTCCACTTGGAGGCGTGTGTTCACTTCGAGGAAGTAGAACTTGCCTTCTTGATCGACGACGAATTCGACCGTGCCGGCGTTGCGGTAGCCGATGGCGTGGCCGGCGGCCAGGGCTGCGGCGCCCATGTGCGCGCGGCGCTCTTGGTTGAGGGCAGGGGAGGGCGCCTCCTCGATGATCTTCTGGTAGCGGCGCTGAATCGAGCACTCGCGTTCGCCGCAGTGGATCAGGTTGCCCTGCGCGTCACCCAAAATCTGGATCTCGATGTGGCGCGGCGCTTGGAAGTAGCGCTCGATCAGCAGGGTGTCGTCGCCGAAGGCGTTCTTGGCCTCGCGGCGGGCGGCGGCCAGCGCGGCGGAGAGCTTGGATCCTTCTTGGACCACACGCATGCCCTTGCCACCGCCGCCAGCCGACGCCTTGATCAGGATCGGATAGCCGACTTCGCGCGCCTTCGCTTCGATATCGTGATCCGAAAGGCCTTGGGCACTGAAGCCGGGAATTACCGGCACCCCGGCCGCGGTCATGATCTTCTTTGCCTCGATCTTGCTGCCCATGCGCCGGATGGCCTCGGGCGTGGGGCCGATGAACGTCAGTCCCGCATCGGCGCACGCCTGCGCGAAGTCGGCGTTCTCGGCGAGAAAGCCGTACCCTGGGTGCACGGCGTCGGCGCCAACCTGCCGGGCGGTATCGATGATCTTTTCGATGGCGAGGAAGGAAGCGCTGCTGAGTGGCGGGCCGATGTACACCGCCTCGTCCGCCTGGCGCACGAACGGGGCGTTGCGATCCGGGTCCGAATAGATGGCGGCTGTGCCGATACCCATCTCACGGCAGGTGCGGATGATGCGGGAGGCGATTTCGCCGCGGTTGGCGATGAGGATCTTGCGGAAGGTTTTCATGGCGTCGTTCGTTCTGTGCGCTGCAGATGCGCGGAGCCGCTTCTAGCGCGATTTGAGCTGCAGGTCGACAGCTTGCGCTCGGGTGAGGCCTGGCCGCCGGGGGAGATGCCCCGCTACGATTTGGCGCGCGCGATGAAGCGGGCTTCGCGGGTGTCCACTTGCACGGCGTCGCCGGGCTCCAGGTACGCCGGCACCTGGATGACCAGGCCGGTTTCGAGCGTGGCCGGCTTGGTTTGTGCCTGCGCCGACGCGCCCTTGAATGGCGGGTCGGTGTCGCGGATGCGCAGGACGACCGACTGTGGCAACTCGATGTTCATTACGGCGTCGTTGAAGACCACCGAGCGGATGCCACTGAGGCCCTCGATGAGATAGCCGGCGTCGTCGCCCAGCGTGTCGGCGCGCAAGGCGAACTGCTCGAACGATTCAGAGTCCATGAAGTGATAGCCGTCGTCATCGGCGTACAGATACTGCACCGCCCGGAGCTCCAGCTGCGCCTCCGGCACCTTGTCGCTTGTTTTGAAGGTGCGATCGAACACGTTGCCGGTGCGCAAGTTGCGCACCTTCACCTTGACCAAGGTGCTGGCGCCGCGCGCCGAGGGCGACTGGAAGTGTACGTCCATGACGACGTACGGGTCGCCGTCGAGGTCGATCCGACCGCCACGTTTGAACTCACTGGCATTGAGCATGTGCGCGCTCTCTCTGCGTTGACTGAGGTGAACTTGCGATCGCTTACATCCGGAAGACGCCGAAGCTGTCGGCGCCTTTGACAACATTATTGAAGGCGGCGCTCAGTGCCATGCCCAGTACCGTGCGGGTGTCACGCGGATCGATGACCCCGTCGTCCCAGATGTGACCGGTGGCGTAGAAGGCGTTGGATTCCTGCTCGATGCGCTCTTCCACCATCTGGCGTACGGCCCGGTCTTCCTCCTCGTTGTACGGCTGCCCGGCACGCTCGGCGGCGCCGCGGCGCACGATCGACATGACGCCGGCGAGTTGCTCGGGCCCCATGACGGCGATCTTGTGGTTGGGCCAGGTGAACAGAAAGCGCGGATCGTAGGCGCGGCCGCACATGCCGTAGTTGCCGGCGCCGTAGGAGCTGCCGATCATGACCGTGAACATCGGCACGGTGGAGTTGGAGACCGCATTGATCATCTTGGCGCCGTCTTTGATGATGCCGCCCTGTTCGTACTGCGTGCCCACCATGTAGCCGGTGATGTTCTGCAGAAACAGCAGCGGCACGTCGATCTTGTTGCACAGCTGAATGAACTGCGCCGCTTTCTCCGAAGACTCCGAGAACAGGATGCCGTTGTTGCCGAGGATGCCGATCGGGTAGCCGTGGAGATGAGCCCAGCCGGTCACCAGCGTCGGTCCGTAGAGCGGCTTGAACTCTTCGAAGCGCGAGCCGTCGACGATGCGGGCGATGACCTCGCGCACCTCGAACGGCTTGCGGATGTCGATCGAGCCGATGCCGAGCAGCTCGTCGGGATCATACGTGGGTTCCTCGGGTGCCCGCATCTTCGCCTGCCCGAGCTTGCGCCAGTTCAAGTGGGCCATGATGTCGCGGCCGATACGAATGGCGTCCACCTCGTTCTCCGCCAGGTAATCGGAGACACCCGAGATGCGGCTGTGCATCTCGGCGCCACCGAGCGTTTCCTCGTCGGCGTCCTCGTTGGTGGCCATCTTCACCAGCGGCGGGCCGCCGAGAAAGACCTTGGCACGGCCCTTCACCATGACGACGTAGTCGGACATGCCGGGTACGTAGGCACCGCCCGCGGTTGAGCTGCCGAAGACCAGGCAGACGGTGGGGATGCGTTCGGCCGAGCGCTGTGTGAGCTCGCGGAAGTTGCGCCCGCCCGGCACGAAGATCTTCGCTTGTTCGGGCAGGTCGGCGCCGGCTGATTCGGTGAGGTTGATGAGCGGCAGGCGGTTCTTCTCGGAGATCTCCATGGCGCGGAAGCCCTTCGCCAGGGTGATGGGATTGGTGGCGCCGCCCTTGACGGTGGGATCATTGCCGAAAACGACGCATTCGACGCCACTCACCACGCCGACTCCGGTGACGATGCTGCCCCCAAGGGCGTACTCGGTGCCCCAGGCAGCCAGCGGCGACAGTTCGAGGAACGGCGAGTCGCGATCGAGCAACAACTCGATGCGCTCGCGCACCATGAGTTTGCCGCGATCACGGTGCCGTTTGACGTACTTCTCACCGCCGCCGGCGCGCGCCAGTGCGAGCTGCTCGTTGAGGTAGCGCAGCTTCTCGGACATGCCGTCGTAATTGACGCGGTACGCTTCCGAGCGAAGATCGATGCGGGTGGAGAGAACTTCCATAAAGACAGCTTTCAGCCGTCAGCTTGCAGCCCTCAGCTTCGGGTTACGCTCCGCGTAGAGTTTAACTTCAATCATTATGCAACCCATGATTTCTTCGGGTTCCGAAGCTGACGGCTGATCGCTGACAGCTGACCGCTTCTTCTCAAATCTGCAGCATCTTGGCGATGACCTGCTTCATCACCTCGTCGGCGCCGCCGCCGATGCTGACCAGGCGGGCGTCGACGAAGGCGCGGGCGGCCGGGTTCTCCCAGCAATAGCCGGCGCCGCCGAAGAGCTGGACGCAGGTGGTGGCGACGTACTGTTGCATGGCGGTGCAGAACACCTTGGCCATGGAGATGTCCATGGTGGCGTCCTCGTTGCGCACCATTTGGCGTATGCAGCGGTAGGCCATCTCCTGCGCCGCGGTGATCTGGATCATCATATCGACGAACTTGTGCTGATTGACCTGCATCTTCGAGAGCGGCTTGCCGAAGGCAATGCGCTCCTGGCAGTGCTTGAGGGTGGCTTCCCAGAGGTGGCGTGCCCCCACCGGCGCCGTCACCACCGGCACCATGCGTTCGTCCTGGAACTGCATCATCTGCTGCTGGAAACCACGCTGTGCGTCGCCGATGGTGTTGGACACCGGTACGCGCACGTCGTCGAAGTACAGCAGCCCGGTATCCGAGCCCTTGTTGCCGATCTTGTCGAGCAGCTCGTAGCTGAATCCGGGCGAGTCGGTCGGAACGATGATCTGACTGAAGCCGCCATAACCGCCGTCGGGGTCGGTGACCGCCAGCAGGCAGAGCCAGTCGGCGGTGGCGGCGTTGGTGATGTACATCTTGGAGCCATTGATGACCCAGTAATCACCGTCACGCACGGCGCGGGTGCGAATGCGGGCGACGTCGGAGCCGGCGCCGGGTTCGGTTACGGCCACGGCGGAGACTTGCTCACCACGGATAGCCGGTACGAGGTACTTCTGCTTCAATTCCTCAGTGCCGAAACGGTGCAGTGCTGGCGTGGCCATGTCGGTATGCACGGAGATTCCCATGGTCACGCCGGCGTTGTCGCAGAGTGCGAGTTCCTCGAGGAAAACGGCGTGGAAGGAGTAGTCGAGCCCCTGGCCGCCGTACTGGGGATCGTAGCGGATGCCGAGCACCCCGAGATCTCCCATCTTGCGGTAGAGCGACTTGTCGATTTTCCCCAGCTTGTCGAATTCGCGCGCCCGCGGTGCGAGCTCGGTCTGCACGAACTTGCGGACCATCTCGCGAAAGGCCTGGTGCTCGCGGCTGCCGTAAATGTCTTCACCTGGAATATACATGGCTCTCCTCTTGCCGGACCGAACTACGAAGGCCCTTTTAGCGTATGCGGCGCGGAGGTCAAATGCTCAATGGCTCAGTGGCACGCCACCTTCGCTTGAGTCGCGCACCGCGCCGGATATAGAGTTGAGGCGCGCGGAAGGAGAAACGATGATCCACCTGATCTTTTGCTTGCGTCGCTTGCCGCAGCTGTCGCGCGCGGAGTTTCAGCGCTACTGGCGCGAACGTCATGCCCCGCTGGTGAGATCGCACGCTGCGGCGCTCGGCCTTCGGCGCTACGTGCAAGCCCACACCATCGACCACCCAGTGGCACAAGGCGCGGTGGCGGCACGCGGAGCGCCGGAGCCGTTCGACGGCGTGGCGGAGCTGTGGTTCGATAGCGACGAGCTGCTGCGGCGCATGCAAACGGAGGCCGGCGCCGAAGCTGGCCGTGCCCTGCTCGAAGACGAGCGGCGCTTCCTCGACCTGGCAAATTCACCGATCTTTTGTGCCGAGGATCACGTCGTGCTGGAGCGCTAGCGGTACTTGGCGATAGCGTCAGGCAAAAGCCGGCGCCACCTTGCTGGCGAAGAGTTCGAGCGTCTCGGGCTGATTCAAATCGCCGAACAGCGTGGTGAACAGAGTGACGCCCTGGCGGCTGCGGTTCTGGATGGCCTCGATCAGTTGATCCGGGGTGCCGCGCAGTGCCGTCTTGTCGATGTCGAAAACCGCGCCGAGCGCCCGCTTGGCGAACTGCGTCTTGCTGCGCAGGTCTTTCTCGTTGCGGCCAAGGATCATGACGCCTTGCTCCGATACCTCAATGGTCTGCGGGTCACGTCCGATGGCGTCGCAATGTCGCTTGAGGACCTCGAGCTTCTGTGGCAGCAGGTGCGCGACGTTGTTGGGGCAGTTCCAGATGTCAGCGTGTTCCGCCACCACCCGCAGCAGGCGCTTCTCGCCGGCGCCACCGATCAAGATCGGCGGATGGGGTTTCTGAACTGGCTTCGGGTTGTTGACGGCGTCGTCGACGGCGTAGTACTTGCCCTGAAAGCTGGCGCGGGGTTGCGTCAGTAACAGTTTGATGAGGCAGAGCGCTTCATCCAATTGCTCGATGCGTACACGAGGCGAGGGGAACGGATAGCCGTAGGCGCGGTATTCTTCCTCCATCCAACCGGCGCCCAAACCCAGCAGCAAGCGGCCGTTGCTCACGTTATCGAGGCTCGCGGCCATCTTGGCCAGCAACGCAGGTGATCGGTACGAATTGCACAGCACCAGCGTGCCGATGCCGATCCGCTCGGTGACGGCGGCGATGGCCGACATCAGGGTCCAGGCTTCGAGGTGGTCGAGATCCGGCAGGCCGCGGCTCCACATGTGGTCGACGAACCACGCCGAGTGAAAGCCGAGGCGATCGGCCAGCTGGACCCGCTCCTTGATGACCGCGAACGGTACCCCTACTTGGGGCAGATACAAACCGAACTTGATGTGGCTCACAGTGTGGCCCCTTGTGGCGTCATTGAAGCTCCCACGTTAGCCCCAAAAGCATCCCCAGCGATCATGATCGATTTCTTTCACGCAGGCCTCGAGGCTCCCGACGAAGGGCTGCTCCTCCCCAGCCTCGTACGGTACCCAACGTCCGTTGGCGCGCTTCCAATAGAGCTGGAGCTTCGGTCCCTTGGAGCGCAGCTGCGCCACCGGAAGCGCCACCTCGCGGCCGTTCCACTCGCTCGTGTAGCGATGCACGATGGTGAATCCCAAGGGTCCGGTCTTGCGCACGTCGATCTTGCCGTGGCCTTGCAGCCGCGGCTCGAGCGCGCGCCGGACGTAGATTGCGGTGAAATCCGCCATCTCCTCGTCTCGAAATTTCTCCATGCGTCGGCTCCCCCCCAGAGTTAGGTTGTCGCGTGCAATTGGAAACACGGGGCCGCATGCTAATGAAAAACGAAGCGCTTGTCACCAAGAAATCGCCGCAGCGCCTTCGGGCATTCCAACGGTGGCCGGTGTTCGCCGGTGTTCGGATTGACGGATGCCCGGTCGCTTGGCGGACGGGTGGGGTGTGAAAGAAGGCGTCGCCTGCGCCTGGCGGCCTTCCGCTTTCGTTACATCTGTGGAATCGGAGTTGACAATCCGCTGCCGTTTTCGGCTATTAGGGAGGGGCGAAAGGTTTCGATGACACGATGAAAAAGCGAGTTGCGGTCGTTGGCGCCACGGGCATCGCGGGGCAGCAATGCCTGGTGGCGCTCGATCGGCACCCTTGGTTTGAAACGGTCATGCTGGCG
Source organism: Candidatus Binatia bacterium (assembly GCA_036382395.1). NCBI lineage: Bacteria > Candidatus Binatota > Binatia (SeqCode) > Binatia bacterium. The sequence continues at coordinate 16,063 of DASVHW010000327.1, forward strand.
GCCTCGGAACGTTCGGCCGGGAAGTCGTATGCGGCCGCCCTGCGCGATGACAAGACCGGTGTCCGACGATGGTGGTGCAACGAAGAACCGCCGGCGGCAGTCATGACGCTGCCGGTGGAGAATGCCGCCGGGTTGAATCTCGACGGCATCGACGTGGTGTTCAGTGCGGTGGAATCTGACGTTGCCCGTGAACTGGAGCCGCGCTACGCCAAGACCACCCCGGTCCTGAGCACGGCTTCGGCCTTCCGCTACGAAGAAGATGTCCCGATCCTGGTGCCGGGGGTGAACCTGGCGCATGCGGCGCAGATTGATATGCAGCGCCAGCGCCGCCACTGGCGCGGGTTCATCGCCCCTTTGCCGAACTGCACGACCATGGGCCTGGTGATCACGCTCAAGCCGTTGCTCGATCGCTTTGGGATCGAGCGCGTGCTGATGACCTCTATGCAGGGCATCTCTGGGGCGGGGAGATCGCCCGGCGTGGCAGCCCTGGATATCGTCGACAACATCATCCCCTACATTCCGAGCGAGGAAGAGAAGGTAGCCAGGGAGACGGCCAAGATCCTCGGCGTGCTCGGTGACGGCGGTGTGATACCGGCCGGCTTTCCGGTCGGCGCGACTTGTACGCGCGCGGCGGTGATTGAAGGCCACACCGAAGCGGTGGCGATCTCTACCGCGACCGCGTGCACACCGGAGCAGGTGACAGCGGCATTCCGCGAATTTGGCGGCGAGTTGCTGCGCCTGGCGTTGCCCTCTGCACCGCAGCGCCTGATCACGGTGCATGATGACCCCTTCCGCCCCCAGCCGCGCTTGGACCGTGATGCTGACGGCGGCATGACCACGAGTGTGGGCCGCATCCGCGAGGAGCGGGCGCTGGAGCGCGGCATCAAGTACGTGCTGGTTTCGCACAACACCAAGATGGGGGCGGCGAAAGGCGCGGTGCTGACGGCGGAATATCTGGCCCAGGAGGGCTACATTTAGAGGTCGATGTCGCCCGGGGCCAGCGTGAGGGATGCCGCATGATGGCAAGTAGGGAGGTGCGTGGCGAGCGGCTTCGACTGCGCAATTTCCTTCCCGAGGACATTGACGATGTCTTCACCTACGCCTCTGATCCCGTGGTGACGCGCCACGCCGGCTGGCAGCCACACCGGACGCCCTTCGAGAGCATGGCCTACATCAAGCGCTGCCTCTCCGACGATTGGGGCCCGATTACGTTTGCGGTCGAGTACGTATCCGAAGCACGGGTCATCGGCGTTGTCGACATCCGCATCATCAGCCGGCTTTGGGGCATAGGGGAGATCGGTTACACCCTGGCGCGCTCCTACTGGGGACAGGGGTTCAATGTCGAGGCCGGCAAGCTCTTGCTGTGGTACGGCTTCAAGGAAATGGGGATGCGCCGCATTCAGGCGGTGTGCAATGTGGAGAATCGTCGCTCATATCGGACCATGGAGAAGCTCGGCATGGCGCGTGAGCGCATCATTCCGCGGGTCCGCGTCGCTGATGGCCGCGTCGTCGACCGGCTGGTGTACTCAGTCCTGCGAAGGGAATGGGAGCGCCTCAATGCCTGAGAGCGGCAGACTGCGTCCTCACGCTTCCCGCACCTGAAATTCCGAAGAGCGGGCGAGCGCTTCAATGGTCGGGTACTGGCGCAGAAAACGCGGATAGTAGTCGCGCACTCTCTCCACTTGCGTTCGCTGCAACATCACTTCGGAGACGAGAATCCGGTACGGGTCGCGCCTGTGCCGCCACGGCAGATCGCGACCGTGGCGTGCGTACCAGCGTAGGAGCCGGCGCTGGAACTGGCGGACTTGCACGCGGTCCAAAGCGCGCATGGTCACCCGTTCCTACCGAAACGCGACACGTATGGGTAGGCCGGTGTGCTGGCGTGCGCTCGGGGGCGCCCTCATCGGGGGTCTCTGTACCGAGCCGCCTTCTTTCCCGATCATCCCGAGTTGCGGCCTTCGTTTGGCCGCGTATCGAGGGATTGGCCGCGTATCGAGGGGCGCTACTTGGAGAAAATCGACAGTCCCTTGGCAAAGAGGGGGTTCATTGGCCCAACACACCAGTCCCGCGGGGCTGGTCACAATCTGCCCATAAACATGCGCCGTCTCCGTCGCCCAAGGCGTTGCCCCAGGACCAGTGGCGGCAGGCCTCCGTGCCTGCCGCGGTGGATCACTCGCGAACGCCCCGCCACGGGTAGCCCCGCAGATCGGGCCATCGTTTCCACGGGTGCCGTAAACATAGACCTCTGGATGCGGCATCCAGGGTCGACTGGACCATCCAACCGGCGACAGGCACAGAGGCCTGTCGCCACCAGACCTTAGGGAATCATCCGGTTGAGGTCTCAAGTTAGCGCTTATGGGGCGATGCCCCGAGCGGTGGTACCGGGCGTGAGAATGGTCCATGGCCTCTCCAAGCCGGCGTCTTCGCCGGTTGGGCATCTCAGGTCGAGCGGGTAGACCGTCTTGGCGTCTTGGCGCGGGCCAGTCTGCGCTCTCTACAGGCATCTGCGCCATCTGTGGATGGAATCATCTTGCCGGACAGTGCGCTCGGCAGGCGGCCGAGAAGCGTCACTGCAAGTGCAGCGGCCTTCGGCCATCCGCCGAACGGCCGTCCTGCAGGGAAGAAGACATCAAACCGCCGGCCGCATGCCTCTTGAAGACCGGAAGTCGCTTCCGGTCGGCCGCCGAAGGCCTTTCTTTCACTCAGCCGCGGGCTTCAGCCCTCGGCGGTCGCTCCGTCGAACCCAACCACCGCCCGGCGCTCAAGCACCGGGCTGAGAAATAGCAAGCCCGGTAAACCGGGCTATTCCTCCAAACGCCTTCGCGTCATGACACAGCCGCAGCAGCACTTTCAGCTCCTCGACCTCTTCACGCAGCGCGAGCAGCACCGGCGTCTTATGCCGCCGCGTATTGGCGCGCACCACCAGCCGCAGCACCCGCCGCGAGCCGTCCCGCAGGTCCTGCCCGACCCTTCGATACGCTCGCTTGCGCTCTCTACTCAGGGTGAGCGGCGGCCGATTGCCCGAGGCCGCGGGCCGTATCGAGGGGACGCTCGCTTGTAGACCTGTCCTGAGTAGCGTAGCGCGTATCGAAGGACCGGCAGGTGTTCGGTCTGCGCCATCAGCCCGCTGGGAAAAATTTCTTTGAGGAGGGCTCACGCCCTCCCCAAAAACAAAGAAGGAACAAAAAGAAGAAACAAATGGTCGAAGTGACGAATGACCAAATGATCGATCACAAGCTGCCGCGTACGGCTCGGACGTAGAAGTTGAACGACTCGCTGCCGATGTCGACGCTGCCATCGCCGAAGTACACGAGCCACGCGTAGCCCGGATAATAGGGAACGTAACTCGTAGCGGACCAGTAGTCGTTGAACTGCGTGGGACCGAATGTCCCATCGATACACGGGGTCAACCCGCAGATGCATCTGGGTCCTTCTCCGGTTCCCGTGCACGTGAAGCCCACCACCGTCGTCTGCAGCTCCGCCAGCGTCGGCAGCCGCCAGTCATTCGCCCCGGCAAAGCCGCTGCCGCCGTTCAGGCTCGCCAGGAAGCTGGTGAACGTCGTGCCGTTTCCATTATCCGGTGAACCCGTGCTCTACGTATAGGTCTTCCCCACGTCGTGGACGCTGTTACTGAGGAATCCCCGTGAACCATGGCTCAGTTCAAGTGCGGCTGTCAAACAAAATCGTGTGGACAGGGTGGCCAGGCCAGCCCTGGGTGTGCGTTATGAATGTGGGGAATCTCGAAACTCGCGGTCGCGAGAAGGGGGTCTACCAGTCGCTCCTACTGCAGGCTTCAGGCGATCTCGATAGCGTGGGTGTTAGGCGTTCCGAATACGCCGAAGGCGTTCCGAATACGCCGAAGGCGTTCCGTATCACAGCCCAGGGTTGGGTCAGTGACCCTTGCCGCATCAGCGGCTACCCTGGGAGAGAAGGGCCAGACGGCTCTACCCTGACAGGGTTACGTAGCGCCGGCCAGTCGCCGATTCTCGCACGTCATGTTGCGGCGACCAGAGCGCAACCCCTTTGGGGTAGGAGGTTTTGGCGATTCTCTCCCAGGGTAGGCGCGCAGCGCGCCAACCCTGGGCTGTGGTGCAGTAGAGTCGAGATGTGGCGCGGTGGGTTAGGCCGAGGTTTGGATTCCCTGTTGCTCGCTCTTTCGTCTGCGAGTGTCCCAGCATTTCAGCCGTGCTCCGTTTCCACATCCCGCTCATCAAACCGGACGTGCGGTTTTCCCGCATCCGGCTTTCGGACAGGTGCTCACGCTTGCGCCCACGCGAAATTGCGCGTCCGCTCCTGAAGCCGAACGAGCTTCAGCTTCTGGTACAAGTACGCATCGGGGTAGCGTGCCGTCCCCCGCCCCTGCACCTTGTGCTTCCGGCGCAACCACCGGCGCAGCCTACTAGCCGTATGTCGATCCACGGCACGATAGGCGTTGCTCACAGGCCCCAAGCGGAAGTAGTTCGACCATCCCCATAACCGGCGGTTGATTCGCCCTACTTGCTTCTCGGTGTCGATGAGCAGCCATCGCGGCTCGGTCAGCTCGCTGATCTCGCGACACAGTCGTTCGATCGTCTTCTTCGACGGCTTGGTTCCAATATACACCTTGCCGGTCTTCGGCGAGTAACAGCGCCCGATGGTGTACCCCAGAAAGTCGATCGCTTCGTCCCAGACGC
>DASVHW010000328.1 GCA_036382395.1 Candidatus Binatia bacterium
GTCTACTCGGCGGTGCCGCAGTCGCCCTGTTCGCCACACGCGAGGCGCGGCGCCGTGGCGTGGAGATCGACCCGGTTCCTGGTCATGGGCCGAATCGTTGGACGCCACGCCGATTCCGAAACTAGGCACCGCGCGAAGGCCGTGATATGAGAGTGACGTTGGAGGCGAGAGCATGATCGGACTCAGGCGCATCACGAGTGATCCTGCTGTCATGGGCGGGAAGCCCTGCATCCGCGGGCTGCGCGTGACGGTGGGCACGATCGTCGGATTGGTTGCCACCGGTCACCGCGAAGAGGAAATCTTGCAGCTCTATCCTTACCTGGAGGCGGAGGACATTCGCGAGGCGTTGTCGTACGCGGCGTGGCGTGCGGAAGAGATCGAGATACCCTTGTCGGTCCCGTGAAGTTTGTTATCGACATGAACCTCTCCCCTGACTGGGTAGCGGTTCTGCAGCGCCACGGTTGGGAAGCCACCATTGGTCGAGCGTCGGCAATCCACTGGCCACCGATCCGGAAATCATGTCGTGGGCGAATGCCAGAGGGTATGTTGTCTTCACTCACGACCTTGGCTTTGGGGCATTGCTTACGGCCACAGACGCTCAAGGCCCGAGTGTCATTCAGGTCCGCACGCAGGACGTCACACCTCAGCACCTTGAGCCGCTTCTAGTTGCGGCCCTTCCGGATCATGGAGTGACGCTGGAAGAGGGCGCGATGGTGACTGTTGATGAGGCGCGCTCTCGTGTGCGGATTTTGCCCATCAAGCGGACCGCGCGTGTCTGACCCGGCGCTTGAGCCGACCGGCATGAGCTTGGTAGCTACTCGCAATCGCCGCTGCGCTGGCCGCTCACGCGCACGCCATAGGGCAGCCTACGCCGGGTAGGAAGGAACACCTCGAGAACAGCATGCAAGGAAGCGAGGCGAGCCGAACGGCACAGTACATGGCTCTCTTCCGAGCATTGGATGTCGGCCCTGTCGATTACCGAGCCCGGTACTTCGGCCGCGTGGCAAGTGACATGCGGGGCTACGAGTTCTATCGCGTCGCCGTCGCCCATGTTCCAGAGCCAGCTGTGGACGCGTTGCATGCCGCCCAACCACGCATCGCAGCCGGCGTCGCTTCGCGCCGCCGCTGAAGGCTGGCGTGAGACGCCATCCCACGGGAGACTCTGAGTGGGCATCGCCAAGCGACTGGCTCTGATCTTGCGAACCGGCTCCGTAGCCGCCACCCACAACGACCTTAGTTTCGCGGCGGCGCTGCGCATGCCCGCCCGCGCCAACGCCGACTCGGCGCCAGCGCGGGTGGTCACAGGCACCTGGCTTTCCGACAATTGAAGGCCTTACGCTTGACCCGCGCCGCCCCTTCGCACTATGGCCTCGTTTCATGACTACACACGGTGGGTGGCGGGCGGCGATTGTCACCGGGGCAGCAAGCGGTATCGGCCGGGCGTTCGCTGAGACGCTGGCCGCAGCAGGCACGGCTGTCGGTATGCTCGACGTCGCGGCCGATCTGTTGCAGCAGGCCGCCGAGAGCATCCGGACCAAAGGCGGGCGCGTACACACGCGTGTCGCCGACATCAGCGCGGCCCAGGAACTGAACGCTGCCGTGGAGGACTTGATTGGCGAGCTGGGTGGACTCGACCTGCTCATCAACTGCGCCGCCATTGCCGGTGCCGGGCATTTCACCGATCAGCCGGCTGACGCCTTCAACCGGGTGATCGCGATCAACCTCCTCGGCACCACCAACATCGTACGCGCGGCGCTGCCTGCGTTACGCCAATCGCACGGTGCAATCGCCTGTGTGGCTTCGACCGCCGCGGTGCATGGGTGGCCGGGGTTGGTCGCCTACTCCGCCGCCAAGTTCGGTGTCGCCGGTTTCTGCGACGCGGTGCGTGCCGAGTTGGCGCGCGCCGGCGTGTCCATCACAACCGTATTCCCGCTGCTGATCGACACGCCGTTGCTGAAGGCGGGCGATATCGCTCCCATCCTCAAACAGGGGCGCCCGATTCCGCCCCAGGCCGTGGTGCAAAAGACGCTTGCGGGCGTGGCCAAACGGCGACCACGCGTGTTCGTCCCCGGCACCGTCCGCGTCGTCGCCCTGTTGCACGGACTCGCACCGTCCTTGCTCGACTGGTACGGGCGGCGCGTCGGGTTCTGAGAGTCGCGTCCCGTCGTTTCAGTCCAGCAGCTGCGCAGCCACGTCCGCTAGCGCACTCGCTTCGGGTGCGTAACGGATACACAGGCTCTGCGCCCGCTCGGCGTGGTAGTGCAGCGGATGCTCGATGACGTAACCGGCCCCACCATGCAGATGATGCGCGCTGAGGGTCAGCCGTTTGAACGCCTGGCCCACGAACGCGGCGGCGGTGGCCAACTCGTGACCTTCGGTCGTTCCCGCCGCCAGGCGTGTAATCGCCTGCCAGGCCAGATGGCGGGAGGCCGTGAACGCCGTCGCCATATCGGCGACCTGATGCTGCACGGCTTGGAACAGCGCGAGCTTCTGGCCGAATTGCTCGCGCTCCTTGACGTACGCAACCGTCATGGCGAGGGCCGCATCCATGCCACCAACCATCTCTGCCAACGCCAGCGCCGTCTGCTGCCGTTGAATGGCGAGCAAGGCATCCATCCCCTGCTTGGCGGAACCGAACCGCTGCATGATCGGCGCGCCGTTGTAGCGCACCACTGCTTGCCGCTCCCCGTCGAACGTCCGCAACGGTGACGCCTTGGCGTGCTCGGAGGACACCAGGACCAACCACACGCCGCTGCCCTCACGGGCCGCAATAATATGGAGATGGGCATCCGCTCCCTCAGGCACGTACCACTTCTCTCCCGTGAGCCTCGCCCCGCCACCGCTGCCGGTGACGCGCGTCCTGTACGCGCTAGGCACCCGCACGCTCTCTTCGTCGAAGGCCAACGTAACGATGGCTTCTCCACGTGCCGCCGCAGCCAGGTGACTGTTCGCCATATCCAGCTGCGCCAACGCCACGCCGCCGCGGATAGCGTTGATCACGCGGCGCGGGACGAGGCCACGTCCGCACTCCTCCAACACACACGCGACCTCGACCAAACCGAGCCCGCTGCCACCGGCAGATACGGGAAGGCCCAACCCAAACCACCCCAGCTCCGCCACCATCCGCCAGCAGCTTTCGTCCACTCCGGTCGGCGTCTTCTGCCATGCCGCCAGGCGCTCGGGGGTGACCTGCTCCTGGCAGAAGCGGCGCACGGCGTCCTTCAGTTCTTGTTGTTCGGCAGTCGGCGTGAGGCGCATAGTAAGAAGCCTTCAGCACTCAGCTATCAGCACTCAGCCCAGACAACACGGCTGACCGCTGACCGCTGAGCGCTATTATTTTCATTTCCTTGGCAAGCCGTATCCGAGTATCGCGATGATGTTCCGTTGTACCTCGTTCGTGCCACCGCCGAAGGCGAGCAGCGGTGCGGTCCGGTAGAGCCATTGCAGCCGGCCATGCAGGGCGGCGCGGGGCTCATCCGGATGCAGTTGGCCTGCCATGCCGAGAATTTCCGCCCCGGCGTCGGCGACACGTTGTGCCAGCTCGCTCACGAAGATTTTCGCCATTGAGGACTCGGCCGCCGGCACGCGGCCTTGATCGAGGGCCCACGCCGTCTCCAGTCCGAGCATGCGGGCCGCCTCGATATCGACGGCGAGGCGGGCAAGCCGCTCGCGCACCCAAGCGTTCCTGCGCAGCGGCTGGCCGTCGATCTCCTGCGCGCGCACCAGGGCCACCAGTTCACGGAAGTAGCGCCGTGTCATCGCCACCGACCCGATGCTCAGGCGTTCGAAGTTCAGTGCCATGGCGGCGTAGTAGAAACCCATGCCGCGTTCCCCGATGAGGCAGTCGCGTGGCACGCGCACATTGTCGAGAAAGACGGCGTTGGTGCGCAAACCCGGCCAGACGTAGATCCCCTGCACCGTGACCCCGGGCGCGTCCATGGGCACGATCAGGATCGAGATGCCCTTGTGCTTCGGCGCGTCGGGTTCGGTGCGCACGGCGAACCAGTTATGCGTCGCCGTGTGGGCCATGGTGTTCCACATCTTCTGTCCGTTGACCACCCAGGTATCGCCGTCGAGCACCGCCCGAGTGCGCAGGGCCGCGAGGTCAGTGCCGGCTTCCGGCTCGGAGTATCCCAAGGCGAACTCCACCTCGGCGGCCTTGATGCGTGGCAGCCAGTGTTGCTTTTGTTCCTCCGTCCCGACCCGCATGATCGTCGGCGCCACCGAGGTCACCGTCAGCGGCAGCATGGGCGCGCCGGCGCCCTCCAGTTCGTCGACGAAGATCCACTGGTCGATGGCCGAGCGGCCGAGCCCGCCGTACTCCTTCGGCCAGGGCAAGCCCCACCAGCCGCGGTCACGCAGCTCGAGAACGAACTCACGGGCCAGCGGCCCCTGCCCTTCGTTGCCGGATTCGCGCAACTCGTCCAGCAAGGCGGGCGTGAGATGCTCCCGGATGAAGGCCCGGACCTCGTCACGCCAGACCAGCTGCTCGGGGGTGAAGTCGTACCTCATGAGAGCTTTCAGCTGTCAGCTATTGCCAACGGCGCAATTCGCGCCTGGCAACCGTCATTTTGTGCACCTCGTCGGGGCCGTCCGCGAGGCGCATGGAGCGGCCTTCGCGCCACATGCGGGCGATCGGCGTGTCGTCGGAGACGCCCATGGCCCCGAACACCTGGATGGCGCGGTCAAGCACGTCCATCATCATATTGGCGGCGATCACCTTGATCATGGCGATCTCCTGCCGTGCTTCTTTCTTGCCGACCGTATCCATCTTCCAAGCCGCATGCAGCACCATGAAGCGCGCCGAGTCAATCTCCATGCGCGATTCCGCCACCCAGTTTTGCACCACGCTTTTCTCAGCCAGCAGGCTGCCGTGCGCGTAGCGCGTGTTGGCGCGCCGGCACATGAGTTCGAGGGCGCGCTCCGCCGCACCGATGCAGCGCATGCAGTGATGGATCCGGCCGGGTCCCAAACGCGCCTGGGCGATGGGAAAGCCGTCGCCCTCGGCACCAAGCAAGCTGGTGGCCGGTACGCGGCAGTCCTCGTAACGAATCTCGCCGTGGCCTCCGCCGCCGGTGTGTCCCATGACCGGCACGGCGCGCATGAGATTGAACCCCGGCGTATCCACGGGAACGATGATCATGCTTGCCCGCCGGTGCGCCGGGGCTTCCGGGTCGGTAACGGCCATCACAATGGCGAACGAAGCTCCATAGGCCCCGGTGCTGAACCACTTGTGGCCGTTGATGACGTAGTGGTCGCCATCGCGCACCGCGCGGGTGCGCAAGAGCGTCGGATCGGACCCGGCGGTATCCGGCTCCGTCATCGCAAAGCAGCTGCGCATCTCGCCCGCCAGCATCGGCTGCAGCCACCGCGTCTTCTGCTCCGCCGTGCCGAATTCCGCCAGGATCTCCATATTGCCGGTGTCCGGGGCGGCGCAATTGAAGATGCGTGGGGCGATCAGGCTACGACCCATGATTTCGCACAGAACCCCGTACTCCCAGTTCTTCAAACCGGCGCCGTACTTGCCGTCGGGCAGGAACAGGTTCCAGAGCCCCTGCGTTTTGGCTTTCTGCTTCAGTTCCTTCACGATGGGTGGCTCCGCGTGCTCGTCGCCACAAGCCCGGACTTGCTCTTCCGCAAGATGCTCCGCCCGGTAGACGTACTCGTCCATAAAGGCAACTAATCGCGTGCGCAGCTCCTCAACCTTAGATGATAGTGCAAAATCCATCGCTATCCTGAACTCCTTTCGTCCTCGTCACCGCGGCAGAACGGTTTCACCTCCTGCCGGCGGGTAAGCGTCGAATGCTTACCCCAGTCGCCTCCCAATTTAAATGGCAGGACTTCTGCAGCCGAGACCAGCCTGCACCATGATGAAGAGTTCGACGGCATCGGTATCGGCCTCGCCAACGCGCGCCGCATCATCCAGCGCCACGGCGGCCGGGTGTGGGCCGAGGGACAAGTAGACCAAGGGGCCACCTTCTACTTCTCCCTACCCCGCGCTCCGTCCGCCATCGCTTGATCGAGGGTCACTTCCACTAACGATTGAATACTCGAGCAAATCCTCGGTTGTCAGCGACAGCAGTGTATTGCTTTGCGATGACAATCCCCGGATAGCGCCGTGCGTACCCCATTTGGCCTTCGGCCTGACGCAACCCGACAGTCTAGCTTGGCAAAGACAACTCCCGAGTCTCGGAATGCAGGTGTGGACCGAACTCCCATAACTGGAGAGCGGCGCAGGAACTTTTGGACATTTCCTGCCTACTCCCCCCAAGGCACTAGCCGGGTTACACCGTATTCGCCTGCCTTCAAGTTTCGGCACGTAACCTGCAACTCACCGGAACGAGCCAGGAATGGAGTGACATGACCCTCTATGGGTATGCTCGCACGCGGAGCCCGGAGCCTTCTTCGAAGGCGTCGGCTGCAGGGTGCGTGGCTGCGGATCGGCCGTCTCGTTCGCGCCAGGACCTCACTGTCCTCATTCTCGAGGACAGTCCCGACGACGCGGAATTGGAGGTCGCGATGTTGGACGAGGCCGGGTACACCTGCCACTGGGAGCGCGTCCAGACGCGCGACGAGTTCTTGGCCCGCCTGAAGGAGCCGAATTACGACCTCATTCTTGCTGATTACAGCCTGCCCGCCTTCGACGGGCTCAGCGCGCTCAAGCTGGTCCGTGCCATCGGGATCGACATTCCGTTCATTCTCGTCTCCGGCACGCTCGGCGAGGAGACCGCCATCGAAAGCCTGAAAGCGGGCGCCACCGACTACGTCCTGAAGCCCCGCATGAGCCGACTGGTACCGGTCGTACAGCGAGCGCTGGAGGAACGACAGGAACACCATCAGCGCCAGCAAGCCGAGGCGGCTTTGCGCGCCAGTGAAGCCAAGCTGCGCCTCGCGACGACGCAAATGCCGGCGGTCCTTTGGACCACCGATGTCAACCTGCGTCTGACGTCGTCGGTCGGAGCCGCCCTGCCGCTGAGCGAGCCCGAGGGCGGACGCCAGGACGGCAGCCCATTGCACGAAGTCTTCCAGACCGACGCCGCCGATTCTCCGCCCATTGCCGCGCACCGCCGCGCCCTGAGCGGTCAGTCCAGCACCTATGAGCAGCGGGTGAACGATCGTGTCTTCGAGGTGCGGGTCGAGCCGCTACGCGACGCAGATGAGCGCATCCTGGGCTGTCTCGCGCTGGGTGTCGACATCACCGAACGCAAATGCGCCGAAGACGAGATCCGTCGCCTCAACGCGGAGCTCGAACGGCGCGTCCAAGAGCGCACCGCCCAACTCGAAGCGACCAACCGCGAATTGGAAGCCTTCAGCTATTCCGTCTCGCATGACCTGCGCGCCCCCCTGCGGGTCATCGAAAGCTTCACTAAGGCGATGGAGGAAGACTTTGGCGCGGGACTCGACCCCCAGGCCCGGCACTATCTCGACCGCGTGCGCGCCGCCACCGAACGGACCAAACAGCTCATTGCCGACCTGCTGCAGCTTTCGCGGGTGAGCCGTAGCGAGATGCAGCTCGAACAGGTCGACCTGACCCAGCTCGCCCGGGCGGTGGCTGCCGAGCTGCAACAGACCATGCCGACCCACCCGGTCACGGTCGCCATCGCCGATGGGGTCATCACCACGTGCGATGCACGACTCGTGCGCGTCTTGCTGGACAACCTCCTGGGTAATGCGTGGAAGTTCACCTCGAAACACGCCGCGGGGCACATCGAGTTCGGTGTGATTGATCGGGACGACGAGCGCGTCTATTTCGTCCGCGATGACGGCGCCGGATTCGACATGCGCTTCGCCGACCAGCTCTTCCAGCCGTTCAAGCGCCTGCACGGAGCCAGCGACTTTCCGGGCACGGGCATCGGTTTAGCGACGGTGCAGCGCATCGTCCACCGACACGGCGGCCGCGCCTGGGCCGAGGGCAAGGTCGAAGGGGGTGCGACTTTCTACTTCACGCTGGCTCCCAAGCCCGTTTTGGAACCATCGCCTTTCGGACTGCGCATTACCGACGGCGCCGCGCCAGAAGGAAGCGTCGATTCGCCACCCGGACTCACGAACGGAAACAGACCAGAGTCATGAACCGGCATCCAGAACCCACATATCGTTATCGTAGAAGGCATCGATGCAATCAAAGAAGATCCTGCTGGTCGAGGACAGCGCCAACGATATCGAACTGACCCTGGCGGCGCTCGATACGTATGCCCTGGCGAATGAGGTGGCCGTCGCCCGCGACGGCGCCGAAGCGCTCGACTATCTGTTTCGGCGTGGAGCGTTCTCCTCTCGCCCCCCGCAGAATCCGGTTCTGGTGCTCCTTGACCTCAAGATGCCCAAGGTCAACGGCCTGGAGGTCCTCCGGCAGATCAGGAGCGATCCCGTCCTCCGAGCGATTCCCGTCGTCGTCTTGAGCGCATCCCGCGAGGAGCCGGACCTCGCCGAGGCGTATCGTCTCAACGTGAACGCTTACGTGGTCAAACCCGTATCCTTCGAGAAATTCATCGACGTGGTCAAGCAACTCAGCTTGTTCTGGCTGCTCATAAACGAGCCGCCACCGATGCGGGGCGCACGCGAGTGACGACGCACGACGTGACACCGCCGAGCATGAGCGAGCTGCCGGCACAAACCATGGATGCTGTGACCTGCGCGGATGTGGGCGCCCGTGCCCCTCAGTTGGCATCCGTGAATCGCCAACTACTGCGCCTGCTCGTTGTCGAGGACAACCCTGCCGATGCCGAACTGGAAGTCGGGATGCTGGAGGCGGCGGGCTACGAATGCCGCTGGGGACGTGTACAGACACGTGAGGAGTTCCTGGATCGCATAGAAGCCGCGGGGGGCTATGACCTCATCCTCGCCGACTACGCCCTCCCCACCTTCGACGGGCTGACCGCGTTGCGCTTGCTGCGGGCACAGGATCTCGACCTTCCGTTCATCCTCATTTCCGGCGCCATCGGCGAGGAGGTCGCCATCGAGAGTCTCAAGGCAGGCGCCACCGACTACGTACTGAAGAGCCGGCTGGAGCGCTTGGTGCCGGTCGTGCAGCGCGCCCTGGCCGAGCGTGAGGAGCGGCGGCAGCGCACGCAGGCAGAGGAAGCCCTGCGGCTGAGCGATGCGCGCTACCGCGAACTGTTCGAGAACGCCAACGACATCGTCTACACAACCGATCTGCAAGGGAACTTCATTTCGGTCAACCAGGCCGCCGAACGCCTCACGGGGTTCACCCGCGAAGAAGCCCGGACGATAAACTTCGCGCAGATCCTGGGGCCGGAGCACTTGGAGCTTGCCCGGCAGGTAACCGCGCGCCAGTTGGCCGGAGAAACGGTCCCGATGTACGAGATGGAGCTGTTCTCCAAGGATGGCCGCCTGATCACGATCGAGGTCAACACCAGCCTGATCCACGAGCACGGGAAACCCGTTGGGGTGCAGGGAATTGCGCGTGACGTCACGGCCCGCAAGCGCGCCGAAGCGGAAAAGAAAGCCCTACTCGATGTCGCCCAAGAGATCACCGGCGCGTTGGACCTGAATCAACTGCTCGATGCCGTGCAGCGGCTGACCGCCAAGATCTTGCCGTGCGATGCGGTCGCCACCTTCTACTGGGACCCCGCGCGCGAGGTGTATCGAATCGTCGCCCAGTGCGGCATTCCACCCGAGTTACTGCCCTACGCCCAAGCCCTGGAATTACCTTGCGACGTGCGCTTAGGCGGCGCGCCTCTAGAACAGTCAGCGGTGGTCCTCAACGACATTCCCGTCCAGTCCGGGTGGCCAATCGAGGTGCACAGCCACTTCCCGCTTGGTTCGCTGGTGGCCGTGCCGCTGCACGTACATGACCGCCAACTGGGCGTGCTTGTTGGCCTCAGGATGACCAGCCGGCGCGGATTCGATGCCAGTGAGGTCCAGCTCTGCACTGGAATTGCCAGACAGCTGGCGCTGGCGCTCGAGGCGGTCGAACTCTACCGTACGCAACAGGAGGAAGCTCACGTCTCGGGTGCTCTCGTCCGTGTGGGCCAGGAGTTCCTCTCCTTGCTGGAGACGCCCGTGCTGCTCGATCGTTTGTGTCAGCTCACCGCTAGCCAGTTGCAGTGCGACTTCAGCCACACCTTCCTCTGGCGTGCCGAGGACGACATTTTCTCCGTCGCCGCCGGCTTTGGAGATTCACCGGAGCAGTGGGGGTCGCTGCGATCCCTGAACATTCCTCGCTCCATCCTTGCGCCGTTGCTTGCCCGCCTCGAAGGCGAAGACACCGTGGCCGTGGATATGACCACAGACTCGTATCCCCCAGTGAGCCGGATCGCGGCACCCTATGACGCCACGCTGGTGCTGTACACCCCTTTGTGGCGGCGCCATACAGTCGTCGGGGTCTTGACCGCCGGCTACCGTAGCCAGCGTGAACCGTTCACTTCGCAGCAGCGCCGCATCCTAAGGGGTATCGGCCAGCTTGCCTCGATGGCCCTGGAAACCGCCCGCCTGTTCGAGGAGTTGGAGCGGGCCAATCGACTCAAGTCGGATTTTGTCGCCACCATGTCGCACGAATTGCGCACGCCGCTGAACATCATCATGGGCTACACCGATCTGCTGCGCGAAGGGGAGTTTGGTTCGTTGAGCGCTGAGCAGCTCGATCCTCTGGAGCGAATGGACCAAAGCGCGCGGAACTTGCTCCGGCTGGTCAACGCCACCCTCGACCTCACCCGGCTCGACAGCGGCCAGGTGCCGCTCGAGCTGACGGAAGTAGCGCTCCCCGATCTCATGGCCGAGGTTGCAGCCGAGGCCACGGAGTTGCACATTCCACCCGATCTGGCGGTCGCGTGGAATATCGCGCCGCGACTCCCGCGGTTGTCGACCGATCCGGTCAAGCTGAAGGTTGTGCTCACAAATCTGATCGCCAATGCAGTGAAGTTCACTCCCCGAGGCAGCGTGACTGTGGACGTGCATGCTCGGAACGGGAGTGTGGAGATTTCGGTCGCCGACACGGGCATCGGTATCGCGCCGGAGGTGCTGCCGATTATCTTCGAGCCCTTCCGTCAGGGAGACAGTTCGGCCACGCGCCGTTTCGGCGGCGTCGGTCTCGGGTTATATATCGTGCGCCGGCTGGTCGACTTGCTGGGCGGCACAATCACCGTCGAGAGCGAGCTGGATCACGGCTCCACCTTCCGCCTCTTGCTCCCAGTTAGCCGTAAGCGGGACAGAGCTACCGCCTGATTCCGCCGTCAGCAATCCGCTCGGAGGAAGATGCCGACAACTGATGGCGGACTCCTCCCCTTCTCAGCCCGCCAACACCGCAAGCAATGTCCGTCCCTGCAGCGCTTGGCGCCACGCCGTCTCGATTTCCTCCTGCGGCATGCGGCTGACAATGCGCTCGGCTTCTTCAGGCAGCGGGAACCCCAGCAATGTGCCTTCGGCCAGGGCCAGGGCGCGCTCGAAGCGGCTTTCTGCCAGTGAGGCGTAGCGGTAGCGCAGTTTCTTACGGCCGCGCGCCAGTTCATCAGCCGTGAAGCCTTCCGCCGCCGCACGCTCGCACGTTTCCTCGACGGCGCGGACCAGGCGGTTGGCCGCGCCGCGCGAGGCACTCGCCGACACGATGGCCACGGCCCAGCCGGCTCCCCAATCGAGTGCAGCCGACACGTCGTAGCCCAATCCGAGCCGCTCGCGAACTTCCTGGAAGAGACGGCTGTCGGGATCAGCGCCTACCAGATCCAGAGCCAGGCCGACGGCGATCAACTGCCGAGGAACTGGCGGAATGGCAATCAGCTTCATCACGTAAGCTTGTCCGCCGCCGCCGTGCATCCGATGCGTGCCGCCCGAACCAAACCGAACCGGCGCCATGCGTCCGGCGCCACCCACACGCCCGCCCCGATAATGCCTGCGGACGGCGGTGCGCGCCGCGGCTTCGGAGATTCCGCCAACAATCGCCAGCACGCTGCGGTCGTGGGTGAAGTACCGCCGCAGAAAGGCCGTGATGTGGTGCGCCTCCAGGCTGCGCAAGCTCTGAATGCTGCCCCACACCGGATGTGACAAGGCGCCGCGAAAGAACAGCTCCCACGCCTTCGTATGCAACCGGTCCGCCGGGTCGTCCAAGCGGCCGCGGATCTCGTCCATGACCACGCGCCGTTCCTTGCGGACGCGATCCTCACTGACCCGGCTGCGGTAGAACTGCTCCGCCAGTAGTCCCAGGGCATCGGTCACGTCTTCGTTGAAGACCTCGAACGTCAGCGAGATGGTCTCGTAACCCGTATCGGCATTGTGTTCGCCGCCCAACTCCGCCGCGCGGCGGTTGAGTGCCACCTGATCCAGCGAGTCCGTCCCTTGGAAAAGCATATGCTCCGCCATGTGGGCGATGCCCGGATGTGCCCCGTCGAAACGTGCACCCGCCCGGACGCTCAGGGCGATACTGGTGAGCGGGCCGGCGATGTGCTGGTACACCACCCGCAGTCCTTGCTGGCTGAATCGATGAACTGTCCCCATGACGGTTTGTAAGCATAACGCGACGCGCAGCGGAAGGGCGGAAAGATAAGTCCTGAGAGGCTGTGAGGAAATTGGGACGAAGGCAAAGGAGATTTCGTCAGCACAATCTGTGTGAGCGGCCGAAGGTCGCCAATGGTGGTATAGGCTTCCAGCCTGTACTAATCCGGCGGCCGTTCGGTCGCACGTTCACTGGTACAGGCTGGAAGTCTATACCACCGGCATTGCGCCTCTTTGGCGCAACCTAAGGCGGAATCGCCGTGGTCGCGGACCACGCATTTCCTCACAGCCGCTGAGTCCTTTACTCAGCCATCTTGTCCGTCTAAAAGTCGGGAGCTGTCCGCCACCGACGACCCGCACACTGAGGAGGGCACCATGGCCGACTTTGCCAGTCGCAGCTTTTGGTTGGAATCAGATCCCTACACACCCGGGCCGACACTGGCCGGTGACATCACGGTCGACGTCGCCATCATCGGCGGCGGTTTCACCGGCCTATGGGCGGCGCATTTTCTGCTCGCCGCCGACCCCGCCCTCAAGCTCGTCGTGATCGAACGCGAGGTTGTTGGTTACGGGGCCAGCGGCCGTAACGGCGGCTTTGCCATGACCCTGCTGGGTCGCAGCATGCACGATCTGTTGCAGACTTTTGGAACGGATCCAGCCCGGGCCGCGCACGCAGCGGTCGCCCGCTCGGTCGATGACATCGGTCGGTTTTGCACCGAGCACAAGGTGGCGTGCGACTACGAGAAGAACGGCTTCATCGCCGTGGCCACGGACGACAGCCAGATTCCACGCATCGAGGCGGACCGGCAAGCTGCTGAGGCACTAGGGATCGAGGATGTCCGTTACATCCCGGGCGAGGAGTTACGCCGCCAAATCCAGTCGCCCCTCTACCGCTGCGGCCTCGAGGAGAGGAGCTGCGCCATCCTGAATCCGGCCAGACTGGTGCGCGGCATCGCCCGTGTCGTCCGGCAACAGAGCGGCATCATCTACGAGCAGACTCCCGTCGAGCGCATCGAGGCCGCCGGCACGAAGCTCGATGTCCGCACCCCACAAGGGACGGTGCATGCTGACAAGGTGGTGTTGGCGACCAACGCCTATTCGGTGCAGTTTCCGGAATGTCGCCGCACCCTGGTTCCGTTGTACTCGTATATTGTCCTGACGGAACCGCTGAACGCGGCGCAGTGGGAATCGATCGGCTGGAAAGGCCGCCAAGGGTTGGAGGACAAGCGCACGTACATCCACTATTTCCGGCCGACCGCGGACGGCCGCATCTTGATGGGCGGCGAAGATGCGCCCTACTACTACGGCTCGAGCCTTCGGCCGCAACACGACCGTAACCCACATGTGTTCGCCTTGCTGCAACGCGACCTCAAAGCCATCTATCCACAACTCGATCGCCTGCGCTTTACACACCAGTGGGGCGGGCCGATAGGGCTCACGGCGCGCTTCGTCCCCGCGTTCGGAACCTTACTCGGCGGTCGCGTGCATTACGGCTTCGGGTACTGCGGGCATGGTGTCGCACCCACCCATCTCGGCGGGCAGATCGTGCGCGACCTGGTTCTTGACCGACAGAGCGAGTTGCGCGAACTCTGCTTCGTCGGCGCGAAACCAATCCCCTATCCGCGCGAGCCGTTGCGTTACCTCGCCATCACTGCCATCCGCCACAGGCTGCTGGCACAAGACCGCAAAGGTAAGCCGAAGACCGAGCCGTGGCTCGCACGCGGGCTCACACGCCTGGGTCGGTGAGGAGTCCTGAGTGCTGAGTCCTGAGTTCAGGCCTCTGAATCAGCGGCCTGCTCGCCTACTCGGAACTGAGGACCAAGAACTCCCTTGCACGTGCCAGTTCCTCGTCTCCGATGTTGCCGGCCTGGTGCAACTGCTCCAAGAGGGCATGCACCTTCAGTACGCTGTGCAGGCGTAAACCTGCAGCTGCAAGCGTGCGTTCGGCCGATTGCTCGCGGTCAACCACCACCAGGACATCTTCGACCACCAGCCCCGCATCCCGCAGCGGCGCGATCGCCTCGATCTTGGCACCGCCCGTGGTAACGACGTCATCGATCACCAGCGCCCGGTCTCCGGGTTGAAACACCCCCTCGACCTGCCGGCGTGTACCGTAAGCCTTCAACTCCTTCCGCGGGTACACCAGTGGCCGGCCGCTCTCCAGCGACATTGCCACCGCAATGGGTAGCCCGGCGTAGGGAATGCCCGCCAGGCAGTTGAAACGCAGCGGGGCAGCGCAGCCGAGCATTGCAATAGCGACGCGCCGCAGCACTGCGGGCTGTGAAATCAGGACACGGAGATCGATGTAGAAGGGTGAATGGCGCCCGTCCTTCAGCACGAAATCGCCGAACCGGACGGCACCAATGCGGTGCAGCTCGATGGCCAACCCCTGCGCTTCGATCATACCTTCTCACTTGATGAGTTTTTGTATGGCCTTGAACTCGGGGGCAGCCGCTGTCTTCACCCACTCGAGGCAGGCCATTTCGACGGTGGTGGGCACCGCGCCGGAAGCGATCATCTTTTTGCATGCGGCGCGATGATCGGACTCGAAGCGCGAGCCAATCGCATCCAACGGCACGTGAGCCTGGTAGCCCTGATCGAGCAGATCGTGGACGGTCTGATTGACGCAGGCGTGCGTTTCCAGGCCACACACGACGACCTGTGTTCGTTTGAGCTCGCTGAGCCGGGCCGCGAATTTCGGCTCACCCCAACAACTCAGGGCGCTTTTCTCTACGGCCTCGAACCCAGCCGGACACACCTCCAGAACCTCGCGCATGAGGTGGCCCAGACCCTTCGGGTACTGCTCGGTACCCAATATTGGGATGCCGAGAATCTTCGCCGCCTCAACCAGCCGGCACACGCCGCGCAGCGTACGCTCGGGCTCAAACGTCATTCCCCGGTATGCTTCCTGGACGTCGATCACCACCAAGACACTTTGGATCCTGTCGAGTATGCGTGGATGGGCCATTTCAGTTACTACTTATGGCATATCGCCAATCGCTTTGCAGCGCACGAGCAGGAAACCGACTAGTGCCAACCCCACGCTCATCCACTGCGCCGTGGTGAAGCCGGCAAGCCACGCCGGATTACGGCGCACAAACTCGACCAGAAATCGGACTGTCGCCGCCAGAATAAGGTAACGTCCGATCAGATCGCCCGCAGGCGGTTCTTGCCGGCGCCGCCGCCAGAGATAGAGGAAAATGAGGAAGTAGGCGACGGCTTCGTAGATCGGTGTGGGATGGACACGGTCGGTCGTCGGCACCACACCTTGCGGGTAGCTCATACCCCAGGGCAAATCGGTCGGTGTCCCGTAGTCGCCATCACCCGAGAGCTGGCAGCCGATGCGTCCAATGCCCTGCCCGAGCGCCAGTGCCGGTGCCCCTACGTCAGCGAACCGCCAGAACGAGATTCGGCGCCGATATGCCAGCACTCCCACCGCCGCGGCGCCGCCAATCAAGCCGCCGTACCACACCCATCCACTCGACGTCAGCAGAAACCGAATGGGATCCTGCACGAAGTAGTCCCATGCACTCGGAATGAGAAACAGTCGCGCCCCGACCCACCCGCCGACGTAAGCATACAACATCGCGTCGTAGGCGAGATCCACGCCATAACCGCGGCGGAGAAGATCACTACGAGCCACGAGAAAGGCGGCAAAGAAGCCGAGAAAGGCCATCGCCCAGAAGCTGGGAACGGAAATGCCGCCGAGTTCGAAAAGCGTTGGTCGCATCCACCCACTCCACCTCACATGCCAACGATATTGTAGCCGCCATCGGCGTGCACCACCTCGCCGGTGACGGCGCTGCCAAGATCACTGCACAGATACAGCGCCGTACCGGCGACTTCCTCCGGGCGGATGTTCCGGCGCAGCGGCGCCCGTTCTTCGTGATGATGGAGCATGTCCTTGAAGCCCGTGATCCCGGCCGCCGACAGCGTGCGGATTGGTCCAGCCGAAATCGCGTTGACCCGAATGCCCTGCGGCCCGAGGTCCCAAGCCAGGTAGCGCACGCTGGCCTCGAGAGCCGCCTTGGCCACTCCCATGACGTTGTAGTTCGGCAACACTTTCTCCGCGCCAAAGTAGGTCAGCGTCAGCAGTGAGCCGCCGGCGGTCATCAGTGGCTCGGCGCAGCGCGCAATGGCGATCAACGAGTAGGTGCTGACGTCGAGTGCGACATGAAACCCGGACCGTGAGGTGTTGAGGAAGCGGCCCTTGAGTTCCTCGCGCACCGCGAACGCGACCGCATGGACGACGATGTCGACGCGACCCCACCGCTCTTTCACGGCAGTAAAGACTGCCGCGATGTCGTCATCCTTGGACACGTCGCACGGCAGCACCGTCTGGACACCGAGCGACTCCGCCAGCGGCCGGACGCGCCTCTCGATGGACTCGCCAACGTACGTCAATCCCAGCTCGGCGCCCTCGCGGTGCAGGGCCTGGGCAATTGCCCACGCGATGCTGTGGTCATTGGCAACGCCGAAAATCAGCGCCTTCTTGTTCGTGGCAAGTGGCATTTCACCTCCGGGCTCGTCCCGTCACTTAGCTGGCACGACGCCAGACGCGCAAGGGATAGCGCCAACGTTCGCTCCTCTGAAACTCCTTGCCGGCCCCTGCGGCCTCCGCTAAACCGCAACCAATGAAGTCTCTTACGGCCGGCGCCCTGCTCTCGGTGGTGCTCGCCTGCTGCGTGACGGCGAGTTGCGCGGCATTCTCACGCGCTGGCAATTGTGGGATGCGTCGCAAACGGCGAAAACAGGATGAGGCACCGGTGCCCATCCTTTCTTCCACTCCCTTGGAAAGGTGCCGCTGACCGGCTACTAAAACGGGCATGGACCGTGCGACCTGGATCGAGACAACGCTGCGCCAAGCTTTCGCCCCGCAGCATCTGGAGGTTGCGGACGAAAGCGCCTTGCATGCTGGCCACGCCGCCGCTGGCAGCGGCGGGCACTTCAGCGTCCTCATCGTTTCGGATCAGTTCCGTGGCCAGGATCTGGTGACTCGTCAGCGCGCGGTCTACGCCGCCCTCGGCGCGGCAATGAAGTCAGAGGTCCACGCACTCGCGTTGCGGACACTGACACCGGAGGAGTGGGAAGGTCTCAAGCGCTAATCGGCATGCCCTATGTCGTCCGTCTCCGCAGGTTGTCTGGTCACTCGAGAGGTTGAAGGCCGCATCGAAGTCCTGCTGGTCCATGCGCGGCGGGCAACGTTCCGGCGGCCCTTGTTCGGAATCCCCAAGGGATTAGTCGAAAGCGGCGAAGACCTTGAGCAGGCGGCACGGCGGGAGACACGCGAGGAGACCGGCCTGGAAGTGCGCATCCGGGGCTCGCTCGGCAGCGTCCGACAAAAGTCGGGCAAAGTGGTACACGCGTTCTGGGCATCGCTAGAAGATACCAGCGCCGCTAACCTCGACGAACGCGGACGCTGCTTGCGCCATGATCAGGAAAACGACGTCTGCGGTTTCTATCCGCTCGACCGGGCCTATGAATCGATGATCCCGGCACAGCGAGAATTCCTCGACCGGCTGAAGGCGCAACTGACGTTGTAGGGCGCAGCTTGCTGCGCCCCGAGCAGAAATCGGTACCGGACTCAGGACAGCTTGCGAATCAGTTCGCTGGCCAGCTTGCCGTCGAACTGGCCGGCATGGCGCTCACGCAGCTTCGCCATGACCGGGCCGATCTGCGTTGTGCCCAATTCGCCGGCGATCTGTTTGATCACGTTTTCCAGGGCCTCTCCGGTCAGTTGCTGGGGCAGATACTTCTCCAGGATCGCCTTCTCGCTTTCGTTCTGTTGAATCAGATCCGAGCGGTTGGCTTGGCGGGCGAACTCCACCGCTTCGGTCCGCTTGCTGATCTCTTTACGGACCAGCGCGGCGATGTCAGCCTCCGGCAGTGCGGCCACCTGCTTTTCGACCTTCACGTTCTTGATGGCCGCGATCACACCACGGATTACGTACACGGTTTCCATGGCGCGGGCCTTCATTGCGCTTTTCAGATCTTCTTGCAGCTGCGCTTCCGTAACCATCTTCCTACCCCTATATCCCTGGGAAGAGGCGGTGAGCGATCGCGAAAATGTCCTGGCCGGTGACCACGCCGTCACCATTCGCATCGGCGCCGGGTTTCGCCGCATAGGTGCCGCGACCCACCTGCTCCACCCGCGTGGTCGCGCCGTCGCCCAGCTTGCGCATCACGGACACGACATCCGCCGCACTCACCTTGTGGTCGCCGTTGCCGTCACCGCGAAGAATTGGCGTGTGTGTGGCAGAAATGTTGGTCAGCACGGACACGTCGGCCACGAAGCTATCCCCGGCTGCGGCATCATAGCGACCGTCGCCGTCGAAATCGGCTGCAACAATACTGGTGGGCTTGCGAGCCACCGTGACCGCGTCAGCCAAATGGAATCCCCTAGACTTCCCTAGGCTCAGGAAGCCGAGGACCGCATTCCCCACCTGGTCGGTCACGGCGAGATCGGGGATCAAATCGCCGTCGAGATCGCGTGCCGCCAAAGCCGACGGGCTTCCTACCGACAGCGGCACCAACCCGGCGGTGAAACTGCCTTGCGCCGATCCGTACAGCACACGCACCCCTGCCGGTCGTGACTGCGCAACGGCAATGTCATCGTAGCCGTCGTTGTCGAAATCGCCCACGGCAATTGCGGCGACGTCTAGCAGCCGCACCGAGACGTGCACAGCCGCGTGGAAGGTTCCATTTCCGTTCCCGAAGAGGATCGACAGCCCGGAGGCCATGCTCGCCACACTGGTGGCGTTATGGGCGGCCGCTGTGGTTCCGTCAGCCCCGCGCGTCAGTCCAGTCAGCTGGTTCCCAGACTTGCCTGTGTACGTGATC
>DASVHW010000329.1 GCA_036382395.1 Candidatus Binatia bacterium
TCCTCGCTACCCATCTCAGCCCTCGAAACTCAGGACTCAGAGGCTGTGAGGGAATGCGTGGTCCGCGACCACGGCGAATCCGCCTTGGGTTGCGCCAAAGAGGCGCAATGCCGGTGGTATAGGCTTCCAGCCTGTACTAACGCGGCGGCCGTTCGGCCGCACGTTCACTGGTACAGGCTGGAAGCCTATACCACCATTGGCGACCTTCTGCCGCTCACACAGAGTGTGCTGACGAAATCTCATTTGCCTTCGTACCAATTTCCTCACAGACTCAGGACTCCTACCGCAGCGGTGGGATCATATCGCCGTGCGCCAGGATCAGGTCGTCGACCAGGCGCCAGATCTCGTCCAAGGTCAGCTCGGCCGCGGTGTGCGGGTCGAGCATTGCGGCGTGGTACACATGCTCGCGCTTCCCGCTCAGCGCCGCCTCGACCGCCAGCGACTGCACGTTCACATTGGTCATGATGAGGGCGGCAAGCTGCGGCGGAAGCGCGCCGACCCGCGTCGGCTGCACGCCGTTGCCGTCCACCAGGCACGGCACCTCGACGCAGCAGCCGCGCTGCAGATTGGCGATCAATGCGCGATTGGGTACGTTGCCGTAGATGACCCGAGGGGTTCCCGTCTCCAGGCTGTGAATGATCAAGGCGCCATACTCGTGGCTGCGCTCGATCTCCGTGATCGGTTCCTCGCTTTCGAAAAACGCCCTCATGTTCCCCCAGAACCCGTCCATGAACTCACAGCGAGTGATGTACTCGTTAAGCGGAACACCGAAACGTTCAATCAAGTCGGGACGGTCGCGGCGGATAAAGTACGGCGTATATTCGGCGAAGTGTTCGCTCGACTCGGTGACGAAGTAGCCAAGCCGCGTCAGCATCTCGTAACGCACCCGGTTATTCGCCGGGACACGGCCGTCGGCCACCACCTTGCGAATCAGCGGGTACAAGTCCTCGCCGCGGCGTTCGAAGCGCAGGTAGAAGGCCATGTGGTTGATGCCGGCGGCTTGGTAGGTGATCTCGCGGTACGGCACGCCGATGTCGTCGGCCAGTTGCATGGCGGTGCCCTGCACGCTGTGGCACAGGCCGACGGTGCGGATCGGCGTCGCGCGCGACAGGGCCCAGCAGTTCATCGCCATGGGATTGGTGTAGTTCAGCAGCCAGGCCTGCGGGCAAACCGCCTCCATATCGCGGCAGATCTCGAGCAAAACGGGAACCGTGCGCAAGGCGCGCATGATGCCGCCAACGCCGAGGGTATCGCCGATCGTCTGGCGCAGGTTGTGCCGTTTGGGCACTTCGAAGTCGATGACCGTCGAGGGCCGGTAACCGCCGACCTGGATGGTGTTGATGACGTAGTCGGCCCCAGCCAAGGCACCGTGCCGCTCCCTATGTGTCGTGATCGTCGGCTTCACCTGTAGCGCGGCGGCCACTTTCTGCGTCATGCGCTCCGCGGTGTGCAGGCGGTCGGCGTCGATGTCCATCAAAGCGATGTGCGCGTCGGCCAGCTCCGGAAAACTCAGGATGTCGCCGATGAGGTTCTTGGCAAACACGACGCTACCGGCACCGATGAGAGCGATCTTGGCCATCGTGGGCGTCGAGCCTAGCGCGTGAGGCCGACACAATTCAATCGGCTCGCGGCTACACCATCCCTTGTCAGAGCCTTCCCATCCGGACTACAACCGGTCAGGAGAATCCCAAATGTCAGCTACGTGTACTGCGGTGGGGCGACGTTGGTTCGGCATGGCGCTTCCGGCGCTCGTTGGGTTGCTGGCCGTGGCGATCGGATGCGGTGACGGTGACGACATGTCGAACCCCACACGCGGTGGCAGCGTGCCCAGCCCAACCATCGAAGGGCCGATCACCGGCGGCAAGGGGATGCCGTTCATCGCCTCTACGACCTTCGATCTCGCCGAGGTCGGCTACTCCGAGGCGGAGTACTTCATCTCCGGGACGGCGACCGCCTACGCCAACGTCGGCCCTTTGGGCACCGACGGCAACTGGACAGTCAGACGCGGCGACACAGCCGCCTACAAGACGCGCATCCTCGTGTATCGCCCGATCGAGCCGAAGAAGTTCAACGGCACGGTCGTTGTGGAATGGCTCAACGTCAGCGGCGGTCTCGACTCTGCGGCCGACTGGATCGCGGATCATACCGAGCTCATCCGCGACGGCTTCGCCTGGGTGGGCGTCTCGGCCCAGCGCGTCGGAGTGGAAGGCGGCCCTGCGGTCATCCCGGGCTTACCGCCCATTCCGTTGAAGACCACGGACCCTGAGCGGTATGGGTCGCTCGTTCATCCTGGCGACAGTTTCTCGTACGACATGTTCTCGCAGGCCGCTCAAGCGATTCGACGCCCGGCGGGCAGCAGCCCTCTCGGCGACCTGAAGGTCAGCACGGTCATCGCCACCGGGGACTCGCAGTCGGCATTTCGATTGGTCACGTACATCAACGCGATTCATCCGCTCGCCGACATCTACGATGGGTTCCTGGTGCACAGTCGGGGCGGCAACAGCTACAGTATCGCTCCACTATCGGAAGCGCCACAGCCGGCGATCACGGTGCCCGCCACGGCACAGATCCGCAACGACCTCGATGTCCCGGTGCTGACCTTCGAGACTGAAACGGACCTCACCTTCCTCGGGTACTTCTCGGCGCGACAGCCGGACACCGACCGCTTCCGCCTCTGGGAGGTGGCCGGCACGGCGCACGCCGACACCTACACGCTCGGGGTCGGGACCACCGATCGCGGCGACTCGCCCGATGCGGCAAAGCTCGTCGTCACCACGATGCCGGTACCCGCGTTCCCCGCGCTCAAGTGCAGGACGCCGATCAACTCCGGACCGCAGCACTTCGTGCTGAACGCCGCCATCGCGGCGCTCAACCAGTGGGTGCGGCACGGAACGCCTCCGCCGCTCGCTCCGCGTCTTGAGGTGGTCGATGGCGCGTCGATCGCGATCGTGCACGATGCAAACGGCAACGCCCTCGGCGGCATTCGTACGCCGCAGGTGGACGTGCCGATCGCGGCGCTCTCGGGTCAGGGACAAACCGGGTCGATCCTCTGCGTGCTCTTTGGGACCACCAAGCCGTTCGATGCAACGACGTTGGCCGCACTGTATCCCGACCACAGCGCCTACGTCTCGGCGTTCAACGCAGCGACGGACCGGGCGGTGAGCGCCGGCTTCATTCTCCAGCCCGACGCGGAGCTGATGAAAGCCGCCGCCGCGTCGTAACCGCGGCCGGTGAGCCTCAGCCGTCCGATTGTCGCGAACAACTCGTGATCACCTTCATCACCGCAACTGTCGGCGGCGCCTTCGGCTGGTGGCTCGGTTCCTACGTCGGCTTCATGACGGCATATTGTCTGAGTGTGGTTGGCACCGCGGCTGGGGTGTACCTGGGACGGCGGTGGATGACCCAGTACATGAAGTGAGAGCCTCCGATGCTGGGAAACTGCAACCAATGCGGCGCCTGCTGCCGCGTGTTGACGCTGGCGCAATCACCCGAAGAGGTCATGGCGACCGCGGCGCTGACCGGCGTTCTCGGCATCCCTTCCGATGCGGCCTTTGCCGCCAAGCATTGGCATTCCCTGACAGGCGACGAGGCGACGCGGCGGAACCCCTTCTATACGAGCCGCTTGTCGGCGGACGCGCACCTCTACCGTTGCGACCAGCTCGGCGAGGACGGCCGGTGCACAGCCTACGAAGAGCGTCCGCTCGTCTGTCGTGGCTATCCGTGGTACGGCCAGCCGCCTCGTCTGATGACGTTGGCCGACGCCGATTGCAGCTACGCCGTTGATCAGGTCTTGGAGATCGTGATTCGCCGCCCGGAGCTCTGAGCGGCCCTACGCCTTCTGCGAACGCAATTTCTCGATCGCCTGTTCCACTTCGCCGGGCTCCGGGAAGCGGCCGAGATCGTGCTTCGAAAACACCAGCTTGCCATCGACCTCGACGTCAAACACCCCGCCCTTGCCGCGGATGAGTTCCGCCTCCACCCCGAATCGCTCTTTCAATGACGCGGCCAAACTGGTCGCGCGCGGCAAGTAGTTTCAAGGCACACACCACGTGATCGACACCTGCATCGTTGGCTCCCCTTACCCACCAGTACTATATGAAGGTCAGGCGCTCCCGACAAGCAGGCACGCCTTCACCTCGAAAACCGCCGTCACGCTCGAGGCACCAGCTCGCCCTTCCCGACTTCCGTCGACCGGTAAGGCATAATGACCCACAGCACGACGTAGACGAGGATGCCCCATCCAAATCCGATTACGGTGAAGAGAACCGCCGCTAACCGCAACGCCGTCACCGATATGCCAAACTGTTCCGCGAGGCCGGCGCACACCCCTGCGATCATTCTCCCTCTGCGGGAACGGTACCACGTGCCCGACAGGACGGAGTTCTCCAACAAGCTGCTGCAATAGCGGCATTTCACCGCCTGGTCTTGAATTTCTTCGGCACAATAGGGGCATCGTTTCATCGTTCTCTCACCCACACACTCGGGCTCACGCCCGCCGCCTGCCGCGCCATCAGAAGCGGCACGGCCGCGTAGGTGAGCCCAAAGACAAACACGAGTAACGCCGCGCCGCTGAGCACCACATACGCGACCACGGCGCTTGGAAGTACGGCACTTCCCAACCAATACGCCGCGCCAAGCACGCAGGCATCAACCGCCAACACCGCCGGCAGCGGCAGCAACGCCCGCAACAGCTGGACCAGCACGCGGCGCCATGACATGCCACGCACCGCCTGCAACTCGCCGCGCAGCCGCAGCACAACCCGCGCCGACATGCCGGCGGCGTCGATGTCCGCGGGCGCGGAATCGAGAAGCACGGCCATACGACCGAGCGGCAGCGGGGACACCCGGCACTCTTCGCACTCCCTTGCATGCGCCGTCAGGCGCGCTGCCCCGTCGGCCACCCCCTGCCCACCGTGGAATACCTGTTCGCTCACCGCTCCTCCTCCGTTCGGACGTGCGCAGCCAAGCGGGCCAGGGCGTTGTGCAAGCGGCTCTTCACGGTGCCTTTCGGGCAATCCAGAATAAGCGCCAACTCCTCTTCGCTGAGGTCGTGAAAGTAGCGCAAGATCAGCACCTCACGTTGCAGCTGGGGGAGCACGGCCAGCAGCCGGGCAGCGTCCATGCCGGCTTCGGCACGACCCAGGTCGACGGCGGCTTCCGCGGCATCTGGCGTCGGGACCGCATCGGCCCCCCCACGCCGGTGCCAGTCACGGCACAGATTGACGGCGATCTGGAACAGCCAGGTCGAGAATCGCCGCCCCGGATCGAAGCGTTCTGCCGCGCCGACCACGCGCAGCCAGGTCTCTTGGTACAGATCTTCAACCTCGCGTCCCGCGGTGTGCCGGTAGATGAAATGTGACAGCGGGCGTTCGTAGCGCCGCAGCAGCTCCTGGAGAGCCAGCTCGTCACCCCCTGCCACCTGGCCGATGAGGTCTTCATCTGTCGCCATCACTCCCGCATAGCATGATCAATGGGCCGAGGGATCAACCGGCGGCGGCGGTTTATCCTCGCGCCCGCTGAACTTGCGGGTAAGCGCCAGCGCCTCCTGCAGCCATCTCTCCAGCAGCGAATCTTCCCCTGGACTTCGCGGGATGACTACCCACAGACCGGCATACAGCAACGGACCAAGCAGATGAATGAAGGTGAGCACGACGAATACCAGGCGCACCAAGGCGACAGGCACCGCCAGCACGTGCGCCAGTGCGGCACACACCCCCGCCAGCCGTGCCTCCGGATGGCTCCGGTGCCAGCGAGATGGATCAAACGAGGTGAGCCGACTCCGACAGTACCGGCAGCGAATCGCCTCGGCCCGAATCTCCTCCCCGCAATAGGGGCATGGTTTCGTCTCCGCCATTTTCTCGCTCCCTTCCTGCACCGTAATACGTCCCGCAATGAAAAAGGTTCACCGCGTGCGGGCGTCTGGCTGGACCTCTACAGTATTGTGCGCTCGTCAGTGCAATGATAGTCGATCCCGGAGCAGCGTATGGGCACGGTAACTGAACTCCGCACCTTCCACCGGGGGCAAGGCCGCACTCCCGGGCGTTTGGTGACATGCGAGCACTGCGGCGAGCGACACCCCGTCGTCAAGCTCCGCGACGGCAGATCAGAGTGTGTCACCGCCTTCAGTGACGCGGGGCGTTGGTTCTGTCGCAATCGCGGTTGCCGCGCCGCGTGGCTGGCACGCCAAACGCGCGAACAAGATTGACCTCGGTCCAATAATGTTCCGCGCGCGCCCTGAGCGGCCCGTAGCCGTACGGATCGCTACGTGGACAGTCTTCGGGGCCGTGGTAGCGACGGCCGGAACCCGCCTGTGCCTGGCGTGGACCAGCGTCGCCATCCTGGTGGAGAAATCCCTGCCCGACGATGCCTTTTACTACTTCCAGATCGCCCGGCATCTGGCCCAGGGGGACGGCGTCACCTTCGATGGGCTAACGGCGACCAACGGTTTTCATCCGCTGTGGCTGGTGCTGATTACGCCGTTCTTTTATCTGTTTCCCGGCAATCCCGAGTTGCCGATCCATCTGGCGCTGGCGTTGTCGACGTTGCTGAGTCTCGCCACCCTGCTGTTCGTGTACGCCATTACGGCACAACTGACGGGCGACCGGTTCGCCGCCGCTTTGGCCGTCGCCCTCTATGCGTTCAACCCCTGGGTCGTCGTCGAGTCTCTCAACGGCCTTGAAACGGCGGTGGCCAATCTCTGTTTCGCCGCCATGGCGTGGTACTACCTCGCCTGCGACAACGTCTGGGACAACAGGCGGGCGCTCACCCTGGGATTACTCGCCGGGCTGACGGCACTGGCGCGCACCGACAACGTGTTGCTGTTCGTGGTCCTCCTACTCGCCCTGCGCGCCGGCCGGACTCCTCGGGCGTGGGTACGGCTCGTGCTGATCGCCGGCGTCACGGCGTCAGTCGTCGTCATGCCGTGGGTGCTGTGGTCTGCGTTGCGGGCAGGCTCGCCCATCCAGAGCAGCGGCCTGGCTGTGCCGTTCGTAATCCGCGGAAACATCGTTCCGGCCCTTGGTACCGACTCGCTTGCCCGATGGGTAGTGGGACAAACCCTCGAAGGGATCCGGCTGGCGTTGTCGTACTCCGGCACGCCGTGGCCGCCGTTGCCTTTTGTCCTGGCCGTCGTTGCACTTGCTGTTTCGGACTACAAGAAGGATTTCGCGCTGCGGAGGCAGCTCGGCCAACTGAACTTCATGGCAGCGGTGCTGCTTGCGCTCGTGCTGTTTCACTCCTCGTACCGGCTGTATCCTCGTGGGTGGTACTTCGTGCCGGTCGCATTCCTCTCCGCGCTCTACCTCGGCGTGCTACTCGCCAGCCTCCACAGGGCGGCACCGCGTCGCAGCACTACGATCGCGAGTGCCGTCGTCGTGCTCGTCATCGCCGGCATCAACGTCGTCGGCTTTGGCACCCGCTGGAGGACCGGCCTCTATCCCTGGCAAAGCGAGATGTTGACGGCGGCGCGCTGGCTGGGCGAGCACACCGATCCGTCCGCCAAGATCGGCGCGTTCAACGCCGGCATCATGGCCTACTGGAATCCCGAACGAACGGTGATCAACTTGGATGGGGTCGTCAACACCGATGCCTTTACCGCCATCCGGCACCGGCGCCTGTGGGCCTATATCGACCAGGCACAGCTCACCTACGTGCTCGATTACCAACCGTATTGGCGGGCGTCCCCGGCCACGTTTTCGAATGCGTACGGACCCTACCTGGGCGTTTCGCTTCCCGAGCATGTGAGCGTGGTGGCCACAATCCCGGGCACATTCGTTTCTTCGGATATCGTAATCATGAAGACCAAAGCGTCGCGGCTTATCCCAGAACCGGCGCTCGGGATCAAATAGATTCGTCTGCGGCCGGGCAACGAGATTACTGCGCGCCCGCCTGCCGGGCATCGTCGGGGGCGTTGAGGTTTTCCAGTAAACGCTCGGCCCGGGTCTGAAGCCGGCCGAAGCCCAGTTCCCGCGCCGTCGCCAGCGCCTCGATGAACAGCTGCCGGCCCTGCTCTCGATCACCTCGTATTGCCGCCAATTCCCCAGCCCCGAGCTGCGCCGCTGCCAGTGTCGAACGCGCCCCGATCTGCTGTGCCAGTTCGATGGCCTCCTGATACCGCTGCTCGGCATCATTCCACTGCTGCTCCCCGAGGCGCAGCATAACGTCACCGAGGGCCGTCGCGCAGAGGGCCTGGCGCAGCCGGCCGCCGGCATGGGCGTACGCCGTCTCAGCAAACCGACGGGCCCGCGCCGACTCTCCAACCGCCAGCAGGGTGTCAACCACCAGCAGGCTCTTCAGTGCCATGTCGCTCCGGGCGCCGTATCCCTGCTCGATCAGCTCCATGTACCGCGGCAGCGGCGGCGTCTCACCCAGCTCGACGCGAGCCGCCAGCGCCAGCGCCGCCGCCGTGCGGACGATGGCGACATTGCCGATGACCTCCGCAACCTGCAGGCTCGTCTCCGCCCACCGCCGCGCTTCGGCGTACTCTCCGCGTGCCAGGTGTACCGAGGCCACGGTCGCGGCGGTCATGCACTGGATTGTCCGATTGGAAGCCCGCACCGCCTGCTCGTACGTCCCTACGGCACCCTGCTGGGCACCTTGCAGGTCATCGCATAAGTACCGCAGCGACTCGCGCATCGAGCACGCTCCGAGGTAGAGATCCGAAAGCTGCTCATTTTGTCCCAGGCGCTCCAGCTCGCTCACCGCCCAGTCGATGGTCCGCATGCCGAGGTCGAAGCGCCCTGCGTACACGTACGCGAACGCCAGCGCGCGCGACACACTGATCGCCGTCAGCGCGAGCCCAGCGCCCTGTGCCACGCGCACCCCCTCCTCGACCAGGGGCAAGCCCTCGTTGAACTGCTCCCGCGGACCGCTCATGATCAGCAAACCGTGGAAGGTGCACGCGGCCGCGAGCGCCTCCGCATTCCCGAGGGCTTCGGCCAATGCCCGCGCCCGGCGCACCGGCTTCTCGATGCCGGTATCGGACGATCCATACAGAATGACCCCGCGACACAACCCCAGCGCCGCCTCGAGCAGCGCCGCCGCCAGCGGTCCGGTCGCCTCTTGTCCTTCCGGCAGGGCCGCGTCCGCCAACTCCCACGCTTGCCGGTAGAACCGCAGCGCCGCCGGGTACCACGGCAACTCCACCGCATCACGTGCCGCCCGCAGCAACGCCGCCAGCGCTTTCTCTCGATCATCGCCCAAGGCGAAGTGCTGCGCGATCAGCGCGGTGCGCTCCGCCGTCATATCGCCCGGCGCCGCTTCCAACACGGAACCAACACGCCCGTGCAAGCGCCGCCGCTCCTTCAGGAGGAGCGCTTCGTACGCCACCTCCTGCGTCAGGCTTTCGCCGAAACGGAATTCGTCGGTCGACAGAATGTTCTTCCGGTGTATGACGCCGACGCTCTCCAGTTTCTCCAGCGCGCCGGCCACGTCCAGGCCTTCGCTCTCCAGCAGCTTTTCCAACTGTGCCCGCTGAAACTGCCGCCCGAGCACGGCCGCAACCTGGACGACACGCTTGGCGTGGGGACCGAGCCGGTCGAGGCGCGCACCGATCAGCTCCTGCACGGTGTCGGGAATGCGGACATCGGCAATCGGGCGCGTCAGGCGCACGTGTCCGTCGCCGCGCAGCAGCACCCCCTCCTCGATCAAGGCGCGGGTGATCTCTTCCGCAACGAACGGATTGCCTTCCGCCTTCACCAGTATGCGCCGCTCCAGTTCGGCCGGCAGGCGCCCACCGGCCAGTGCGCCGATGATCTCGGTCGTGTCGGCATCGGAGAGCGCGCGCAGGTTGAGCTGCGTAAACGCGGCGTGGGTTCGCCATGCCGGTCGATAATCGGGCCGGTGACTCACCACCAGCATGAGCCGGCCCTGCAAGCCGGCCACCGCCACATCGAGCATCTCGCTGGACGGCTCGTCGATCCACTGCAGATCCTCGAGCAACATGATCACGGAGGCCCGCTTGCTGGCACTGACCACCAACTGCGCCACCGCTTCGAACGTCTTACCTTTGACCTCCTCCAGGGGAACATCGGGAAGGTGCTCGGCGGGAAGCGCCAGCAGCCGGCACAGGTACGGATACAGCTCCTTGGCCGTATCGTCCGACCCCAGGGCCTTCTGCGCGATCTTGTCACAGGCGCATTCGGATGACTCCCCTGGCGTCAGATCGAAGTACTGCCGCAGCATGTTGATCCAGAGGGCGTACGGCGCCACTTGGCTCAGCGAGGAGCATCGCCCTTCGAAAAAGACAACCTCCTCCGCCGCCAGTCCTTGCTTGAATTCGTACAGCAGCCGCGACTTCCCACTGCCCGCCGGGCCGACCACCGCCACCACCTGGGCCAGACCTCCGTTGAGGCGCTCGAAGCAGGCGCTGAGCTGCGCCAGTTCCTGGTCGCGGCCCACCAAAGGAGTCAGGCCACGCTCGGCGGCGATCGCCATGGGCGTCGACAGCCGGCTCCGGCCGATCACCTCGTAGGCCGTGACCGCACGCCGCTTGCCCTTGACCTCGAACGGGCCGACCGCCCGCATCTCGAACAAGCCACGCACCAGCCGGCGCGTCGCCTCACTGACAAGCACGGTTCCCGGTTTGGCGAGCGACTCCAGACGGGACGCCAGGTTCGTGGTGTCTCCGATAGCGGTGTAGTCCATCTTCAAATCGTTGCCGACGGTTCCAACCACCACCGGACCGGTGTGGATACCGATGCGCGCCAGCAGCTGCACGCCGCGCCGCGCCGGCAGCTGCTCATTCAACGCGCCGAGTGCGTCACGGATGCCCAACGCCGCCTGCACCGCGCGCTCCGGAGCGTCCTCGTGCGCCAGCGGCGCCCCGAAGAGGGCCATCATGCCATCGCCGGCGAGCTGGTTGACGATGCCTTCGACGCGATAGATCTCGCGCAACGCCCGCTCCAGATATTGCTCCAACAGCTCGTGGTACTCCTCCGGGTCAAGCCGTTCCGCGATGGCCGTTGAGCCGGCAAGATCGCAAAAGAGGACCGTCACCAGTTTGCGCTCACCAACCATGGCGCCGGTGCCGGCGCGAATCTTCTCGGCCAGATCCTCGGGAATGTGCTTCGCCAATCCGCTGGCGCGCTGGTCCTTTCGCGGCCCGATCTCCGGCGCCAGGTTCGCTGCCGCGCCGCTCCCCTGCGCCAGCCGAAATCCGCAGTCGGGGCAGAACTGGAATCCAGGCCCGATCCTGGCGCCGCAGTTCGGGCAGCCCGGCACCGCCGCACTCCCGCAGACATGACAGAAGGGCTTCCCCGCTATCAGTTCGGTACCGCAATTGACGCAGTGCATTGCGAAACCTTCGCCTTGAACCAAGGCTGAGTCAAGACGACCCGACGGCGCGCTAGCCGTCTCCGCTCAGCTTCTTGTACCGCAGCAAGTGGTGGATCGCCTGCGTGTGGCGGCCGAGCCGTTCAAGCAGGCGTCCGAGGTTGAAGTGCGCATCGGCAAAGACCGGATCCAGCGACACGGCACGCTGGTAGTGAGACAGCGCGGCGGTCGTGTCACACTGGTCCTCCAACGCCAACGCCAGATTATAGTGACCGATGGGGTCGTTCGGGTCACACTCCAGCGCCAGGTGGTAGAGGCGCGCCGCCTCGGCGAGGTCGCCGCTTTCGTGCGTCAGCCGACCCAGATTGATGTAGGCATCGCCCAGCTTGGGATCGAACTCCAAGGCGCGGCGATAGGCGGTGCGCGCGGCCGCCGGATCCTTCCCCTCCTGCGCCAGACCCAGATCGAACCAGGCCATCGCTTCTTCCCTGGGGTCTCGCAACGGCGCCGAGCGTCGCTTGCGCCGGCACTGCACCGGCACCACGACGCCGGCCCGGCGCGCCAACTCGTCCACGGCGAAGCTGAAGACCACCTGCCCGCTGTCGGGTTGCCATGCCGCGCGACCGTCGCGTGCGACCACCTGGCGGCCGTCGGCATAGATGCGCACTCCGGACAACGGCCGGCTCGGCGGCAGTTGCCGGGCCAACTCGGCGAGCGCGAGCCGCACGCGTCGCGGCGGCACTTCCGCCTTCAGCAGGCCGTGCGCGGCCCGCAGGAGCACCAGGTCCTGAAAGCCGAACTCCAGCGCCCGCCCGCGCCGTGCCGGCCGCTCCAAACCAAACCGCACCATCGTCCGCACGCGCTGCGGGGTCGTACCGAGAATACGGGCCACTTCACTGGTTCGAAAGACGTTCGCAGAGGCCATCGATGGGCGGGCTGCACAGAGCGATTTCGCGTCCCTCTCCAGAGCCGCGCCGGGACACTATCACCGATTCACGGACGAGGCGAGGACTACCGGACCAGCGCGGACTTTCCGCCGTTGAAAAGGAACGGCAGGGCATTGTAATAGCCGCGCACACTCACGATCGAGTTTCCTCGCAGCCGAAGCACGAAGACACCACTCGGCGCCGGCGTCACCCCCGGAATCCCGTCCACCGTCCACTCGACCACCACCTCGGACCCATCACCGGTGACCCGCTGCACCGCGAAGCGCAGCTCCGGAAACCTGGTCCACATGCCCGCCCAGTAGAACCCGGCCATCGTTGCCGCCAAAGGCCCGCCCGCAATCGGGTCCTCGTACGTCCCTGACGGCTCCAGCAGCGGGCCAATCTGCGCCCAGCGGTGGCTATTGAGGGAGTCCACCCACGCCTTCGCCCAGCGGAGCGGATGCGGCGACGGATTCGAATGACAGGCACAGGCCGACAACGCTGCAACCAGCACGAGCCACCGGCATCCGAGTCGGCGCGCCCGCCCTAGTCCGGCTGGTAAGCTCCTGCCACCCTTACAGATATCGGGACCAGCCACGTCGTTTCAGCTCGTCGGTGACCTTCCGCACGTCTTGGGCCTGATCGCGGGCGCAGATCAGCAAGGCATCGGCGCTGTCCACCACGATGAGGTCGTTAACGCCGACCAGAGCCACCAGACGTTCGGGGCAGTAGACGATTGAATCACGCGCGGCCACCGCCAGAACCTTTCCCCTGACGGCGTTTCCCGTCTTATCCGAACCCCACACGTCGGACATGGCCGCCCAGCTGCCGACGTCGTTCCAGCCGAATCGGGCGCGCACCACCGCTACTCGCAAGCCGCCGTCGCCCGCTACCGAGAGCGGCTGCATGATGCCGAGATCCACCGATATCGACGCCAGCTTGCGGTAGATGCGTCGCAGTCGCGCTGTGGGCGCCGTCGGTTTTCCCCGGCTGCCGGCATGCGCCAGCCACACCCCCTCCAATGCCCGGAGAGTTTGCGGCAGGTAGCGTTCGAGCGCGGCGCGAAAGACACCGATGCGCCACGCGAACATCCCCGAATTCCACAGGTGCCGGCCGTCGGCGAGGTAGCGGCGCGCCACCGGCGCGGATGGTTTCTCATGAAAGCGCCGCACCCAATGCGCCGCCGGCGTACGCCGGCCCACGGCTTCTCCCAACTCGATGTAGCCGTAGCCGGTTTCCGCCCGGGTCGGTTCTATCCCCACTGTCACCAGCGCGTCCTCCGCGGCGGCGATGGCGCAGGCGGTGCCCAGCGTGCGCCGCAGGGCCGGTGCGCTGTCGATGACGTGATCGGCGGGCACGCTAACCATCAGCGCATCGGGCTCCCTCGCGGCGATCCATTCTGCGGCCAGAACCAGGCAAGGCGCCGTGTTGCGGCCGACGGGCTCCATCAGAATGTTCTCCGCAGGCAGGCGCGGCAATTGCCGGCGCACCTCGGGAGCCTGCTTTTCATTCGTGACGACGATTACGTACTTCCAGGAAAACATCGGCAGAAGTCGCCGCGCGGTTTCCTGCAGCAATGTATGGCGCCCGCCGATCGACAAGAGCTGTTTCGG
>DASVHW010000330.1 GCA_036382395.1 Candidatus Binatia bacterium
GACGAGCTCACTGAGGCTCCCGTCGAATGGCCTTCGGCCTACGATCGCCTCCCACGCCATGATCCCGAGGCTATAGAGATCGCTCCGGAAGTCGATCTCTCCGCCACGGCACTGCTCGGGCGACATGTAGGCGGGAGTTCCGAGCGTAGAGCCGGCGGTGGTGAACGTGTTTGAATCCAGACTCCTCCCGCCGCCAGAGGCAATCGTTTCCTCGTCGTCCTCGGCAGCCACAGAGACACGGTTGGGTGCGAAGGCCGTAGACAAGTGCGAGGCGGTCTCGTCCGCGCCGGGAAGCGTCGCCAACTCGGAAGGGTCCGGCTCCGATCGCGGGCGCTCGCCGGTCTCGGGTGCCGCCCGTTCGAGGAGCTTCGCAAGGCCGAAGTCGAGAACCCGGACGGCGTGGCCGCCGCGCGGATCGGGGACGAGCCAGACGTTGTCCGGCTTCAAGTCCCGGTGGACGATGCCGTTCCTGTGGGCCTCGTCGAGGGCGAGCGCAATCTGCTCGACGATGTCGACGACGACGTCGAGGGGGAGCCGGCCCTGCTCCTTCAGGGTGTCGCGGACGGTCCTCCCCTGAAGGTACTCCATGACGAGGTACGCGACATCGGTCTCACCGACTCGGGCGGTTCCGAAATCGGTGACGTCGACGATGTTCGGGTGGCGCAGGCCGCCCGCAGCCCGTGCCTCGCGGCGGAACCGCTCGAGCGCCTCGGGGTGCTGGACGAGCTGCGGAAGGATGATCTTGACCGCGACCACGCGGCCCGTGCCGACGTGCATGGCCCGATAGACCGCGCCCATGCCACCCCGGCCGATGCGCCCCTCGATACGGTACTTCCCGTCGAGAGTCCGCCCGAGAAGCGGATCCAGCGTCGACATTTATCAGATTGTTGCACGATGCGACAGCGCAGGCCCTTCCCGCGGCAGCGAGCGAGGCACTTGTAGGGGTGCAATGGAAATTGCCGGTGGGCTGTGGCGCGTACAGACCAGAGTCACGCCCTCGATTTCCTTCTCGATCCCGCCCGTAGACGGGCATTCTGTCGGGACGGCGATTTAGGTTCGAGTAATCGGCCTTTTCCTAGAAGGCGTCCCCGGAGTAATGGCTCAGCGCGCGAGCCTTCGGGACCAAGCTTCGCTGGTAATCGAGAAGCGGCGCTCCAACCGCACCGTGTACATGCTCCGGAGCGGCGTTCGGGCAGCCTAGAGCCGGGGTGGATGGCTCAAAGCGCGGTGGTCCGGGACTACTGGGCGCTGAAGATTGGACGACGGCGAGCCACTCGGCTCGTCCTAACCGTCTCGGGGTGAAGAGCTTGCCGCGGCCTAACCCTATCTTGCCGTCCGGAGCGGCTGCTGCCGGTGCTCGTTCGAAAAGCCGCCTGAAGGAGGGTCACGAAAGCTCAGCCAAAGGCGCTGGTCTGTGCCCGCCAACGGCCACCGCAATTCCCATTGCGTCCCTACACGTTCCGCGTGCTGCAGGGTTGCCGGTGCGCTAGGTTCTACGTCCCGCGTATTCTGTAGGCACCCGCCAGTCCGAGCAATAGCATGAGCGCCATCATCGCCGATTCGCTCAGGGTCGGGATGCTAGGGACGGCGTAACTTGTTACCGTGAGTGTCCACTTCGCGTAAAGCGTGACGTCGCCAGAACCCATCGCGAAGGTCGCGCCGCCGGCGTAACTCGTGCCGCTGCCGTTGGCGGCGGTGTTCCAGCCAGCGAAGGTATAGCCGGTCTTCACCAGACTGCCTGTGTTACCCAATACGGTGACCGTGGCACCGGCAACGTACGGATTGCCGTCGGTGGGCACACTGCCGCCAGTGCTGCCGTTGCCGTCGTAGGTCACACGTGGAACAGTTTGCAACTTGGCAGTTACCACCACCATCGCGAAGCTGCGGGTACCGATCATCGTCGCGGAGTCCTGCACCCCATCGTTGACTATTAGCGTAACGAAATAGCTGCCCTCCCCAGCATAAGTATGCGTTGGCGTGACCGTCGAACCCGAGGTTGTGTCTCCGAAATCCCAACGATAAGAGAGCGGAGCGTTTTCAGGATCGCTTGATGACGATCCGTCGAGCATGAGAGGCACGCCCGCTTGTGCATAGTAGATCGGACCGCCAGCTACGGCCAACGGCCGCAAGTTCGCCGATCTCGCACAGGGGATGCTGAATGGTGCAGTTGATCCGCTTGTTACCGCGGCGTTGTAGTGACCGTCAGTAGTAACAGATGGCACCGCGACCGTGCCCTGAAACGTCAGGCCCGGCAGCTTCGTGGGCAACTGAATCTGACCCCACGGTAGAGTGATCGTCACCGGAGCCAACTGGATCGGACCCGTAGTGGTGTCCCAACCATTCGCAACCAGCGTCCCATTGGCCGTCGGAGCCGCACCGTCGAGCGAGAGTGTTCCACCAGGCGCGACGCACGCGCCAATGGAAAGACCGGCTGATGGCAGGGCCGGCAGCACTTCGACCTCAGTGTGCGCGGGCGCCGACGTGACGCCGCCGGCGCTCACCGTCAGCGTGACCTGATAGAGACCGGC
>DASVHW010000331.1 GCA_036382395.1 Candidatus Binatia bacterium
CATTTCGATGGAAAAATGAGGCACAGCCTCGGGCGCGTTGGGCTGCACTCCGGCAGGGTAGCCGCACGCCGGATCGAAGAGCGCAGCGGACTCCGGCAGGCTGCTGCGTTCCTGCACGCTCCGAAGATTGGCCAGGAGCACCTCCGGCGTAATGCGCAGCTCATTGCCGACCCCCAGCTCGCGAAACAGCCCGGCGTCGGTCTGCAGTGCAACCGAGAGGCTGCTGTTGCCAATCGGCTGCCCTTCGAACAGCCGGGTGACGGCGTCGATCGCTTGGTGCTGGTACTCGAGGGCAGCGTCGAACTTGAGCTTCATACTGACCGGCTGACGGGGCTTCGGTCAGGGCGCCACGTCTGGGTGACCGGCGGATACGTCGCGCACCAGGTAGTCGAGGATATCGCCCTGCATGCGCTCGATCTCCAGCCGATACCCCGAACTCAACGCTGGCCACTCCTCCGTGCGCGCACAGTCGTGCAGCGCGTGGAGAATCGCCTCCAGTGTCGTCACCCGCTCCCGCGTGACCGCCAGTTCTCCGTCGTTACGGATCATCTCTTTCTACGCGACCAGTGCGCGCTACGGCGCAGCCGATGCCAGCTTCTTCGGCGTCGTTTGAAACTGGAAGTCCAGCAGGTTCACCGGATGCGCGCGCTTCGAGAGATACAGCACCTCGATGCCGACCACTTGGTCCGCGTCGTCATAGTCGACGATCACGCCCGGCGCGACCTCTTCCGACTCCGCGACCGGTACATCTACCAGCTGCAGATGCAAAGCGTCCGCTTCTTCGTCGATTCGCAGCTTCATAGTCGACCCCTCATCTTACGATCAAAGTACACGGTTACCACGCGCAGCGGTACTCTGGCGCGGTTGACGATCACCCGCAAGACGCGGCCTCCATGCTCGTCAATCCGGCCGAGGCGGTGCTCCAGCTCCGGATCGACCTGGTCGGGCTCGACGAGGGTGGCATGCTCCAGCACGCGGTCCAACCATTCGCGCCGAATCACTGGCCGCTTTCGCAGGCTCTCGCGCGCGTGCTCGGTCAGTTCGTAATCCATTTCGCCAGCAAGTCTCACACCACCTGGAACACCAGGTCGCCTTCCTTGAGGCGGTTGCGCGACTTCACGGTTTGCACGGCGTTGACCTTGAGCTGGTCGTTGCCCTGGAAGCCGGCGTCGAGGCAGATGATCTGGGCAGGCGCGGGAACGCGGTTGACCATCGCTTCAATGACCTCGAGCGTCAGCTCGCGATCGAGGCACAGCAGCAACGCGCCGTCGGCGACTGAGAAGACAACCTTGCCCGCCAGCGACAGCTTCTCAATGTGGCTGTCGATCGTGAAGCCCCCTTTCGGCAGAATCTCGTAGAGCAGGTCTTCGTCGGTGCGGCCGGGCTCGACGTGCTGCGCGAAGAGCTTGAGCTGATCTTCGATGTTTTTGATCTTCTCCGCATCGCCGTCCCAGACGTGGAAGTTGCTGCTCGTCAGTTGCAGCGCCTTGTAACCGCGCGGCTGACGCTTATCGAGGCCGAGCGAATCCTTCGCTGCGTCCTCGGTGTCGAGCTTTTGGATCACCCGCCGCACCCGCTCGCGGCAGATGTCGGCGATGGTCGGATACTGCGGATGCTCCGTCTTCTCTGGCAACTGGACGAGAATGAACTTGCGATCACCGCCGTCTTCCACGTTGAGATCGAGCACAGCTTGGGCGGTCGTGCCCGAGCCGGCGAAGAAGTCGAGGATTAGATCCCCATCGTTCGTGTCTGTCGCCAGCCCAACCAGCTTTCGGACCAGACGAGACGGCTTTGGAAAACCAAACACCTGAGCGTCTCCGAAGATTTCGATAATCTCGTTAGTGCCGTGTTGTGTGTAGACATCATCGATGACCGAGAAGAACTTGGTCTGCCTGGTCTCTCCCTGATCCTTGAGATACTGCTTTGTGTGCACAGCCCATTCGCCATTCTTGTCCTTCAGGAATGCAAGCTCACC
This sequence comes from Candidatus Binatia bacterium, assembly GCA_036382395.1. Classification (NCBI taxonomy): domain Bacteria; phylum Candidatus Binatota; class Binatia (SeqCode); species Binatia bacterium. Next base: position 1,976 of record DASVHW010000331.1, read on the forward strand.
GCGGTTCAGCGCGTGGGCCACTCTCTCCTTGCTCCACCGCCATTGCCTCTTTGGCATCACTTGCGTTCCGTCGGGCGCTTGGATCGGGAAGACAAGATTCCTTCGCTCCTCGAAACTCTTCATCGACTCAAGCGGGTGCGTTCGAAATGGCCCACGCAAGGCATAGTACTCGTCTCTGTTCTTGTAGTACCGCTCTATGGATTCATCAGAAAGCGGCACGAACAGCTCCTCGATATCGGTCTTGTTCCTTGCGTACATGAGCACGTACTCGTGGATGGTGACCAGGTACTTCTCCTTCGCACCGCCACCGTACCGCTTCTTCCAGACGATGCTGTCCACGAAGTTCTCCTCGCCAAATACCTCATTAGCAAGGCACCGCAGGTTGTGCGCTTCGCAGTCGTCGATGCTGACGAAGATGACGCCGTCGTCGCGCAGCAGGTTGCGGGCGAGGTAGAGGCGCGGGTACATCATCGACAGCCACTTCGAGTGATAGCGCCCGCTGGTTTCGGTGTTGGCGGAGACCTTCAGCCCCGCGGCGTCGAGCTGGCCGGAGAACTTGAGGTAGTCCTGCAGGCCCTCGCGGTAGTTGTCGGGGTAGATGAACTCCTTGCCGGTGTTGTACGGCGGGTCGATGTAGATCATCTTCACCTTGCCGTAGTAGCTCTTCTGCAGGAGCTTCAGGACTTCGAGGTTGTCGCCCTCAATGATGAGATTGTCGGTGGCGTCGAAGCTCACGCTCTGGTCGCGGCGTGGGCGCAGTGTGCCGATGCTCGGCGTCTGGATGACGCGCATGCACTCCGCCTTGCCCGGCCAGTTGAGGCCGTAGCGCTCCTTGCCCGGCTCGATCCATTCGCCCAAGGAGCGTTCGAGCGCGGCGAAGTCGATCCTGTCTCGCGGAACATCTCCGGGAGCAGCTCCCTCAAGCGCGCGCGGCGGTCGGCGGCGACGTCGAGCGAGGTGATCGGTAGCTTCTGCGGGCCTTCGTCGGTCATACGAGCTTCCAGCGCACGGTGAACAGCGGCATCATATCGACTCGTTGTTGCAGAGTACGTTCAACCACGTCAAGCATGTCGTTCTTCTGGCGTCGCAGGTCAGTGATTCTGTCCGCTCCTACCTGGATGCTGGTGAACTGATCATGTGAGCGGGGAAAACGGAAGGAGCGCGTAGCGCGGCTGGAGTTTTTCCCGCGGCGGCACTGGGTGGCCGCTGGCGTCGCCGCGTGATCGCGCGCAGTTCCCCGCTATGCTGCGCGGGGGCCGTGGCGATCACCGTGTCCCCCAGACACACGCGCCAACTGCCATCCAGGAGCTGGCGGACCTCGACCCGCGCGCCCGCATCGCTGCGCTTACGCGGCCCTGGGGGCACGTCGATGAACGTTCCGCCGAGCCGCACCGTGTTGTCGTTGAGCACCGTAGCGTCGTACCCTAAGCTGCACAGCCGCTCAAGATCGAGATCCCGCCGCATTGGGCGCCACGCGTCGCCCAAAAGCATGGCATCGGGTCTGAAAACTGGAATGTCGACTTTGTCGCGGTGGAGCAGAACGGAACGCACTGGCTACACTTAGTAGCCCGCGGTTTCAACTGCTGCGCAGCCGGGCAACCGAGGTTTTGGGGCTCGCACGGCCCCGAATGCAAGCAGAGTTGCACGCTTGCACTCGGGGCCGCGCGGATCACCGCACTGACCCGTTCACGCTGCGCCGGAGACCGGCGGTGCTGGCGGCGGCGGATTGTCCTGCGCGTGTTTGCCGTTGCGGCCGCCGTTTCGCGCCGCTTGCCCGAACAGCGTGGTGTACAGATACGGCTCGCCGTCATCGCTGGCCGCACGGGCGCCGCGCTTAAGCGCCGCCAGCGTCTTTTCCCACGTCTGGTACGCAGCTTGAATGGAGGCGTTACGGGCTGAAAACGCATCGTGCGGCGCTGCAAAGTCCGATTTCAGGACTGTAAAGGCAGTTTGCAGCACACATTTCGGGCATCACAAACTGAAAACGCACTTTGCGGGCCGCCACTATGCCATTGCGGCTCGGTCCAGGCACTTTTTCCCCTGAAATGTGGATGTGCCGCTCTGCGGGGCCACATGGCAGGGGAGAGGGTCGGGGTGAGGGCATGCCTGCCACGTAAGTATCAGCCGGTGTGCGCAAGAACCCGGAGGTGCCGCCAGCCACGTCCCGACACCCCTTTCGCGGGTTGGCCTTGCTATTATGCAACTTGGATATCGTGCTAAGGAGGAAATGAGCAGATCGAAGCCGTTGGCTATCGCGGCCGAGATGATACAGGAAGGTCGCTGATGCCCTTCACCCACCTGCCTTTCGTGTCCCTCGACTGGACGGCCGGGGCGCACCCGCTCGAGACAAAGAAACTCGTCGAGGGCCAGCCCGTTGTGCTGCTCGAGTTCGCACCGGGGTTCGAGGATCCGAACTGGTGCGAGCGCGGGCATATCATCTACGTGCTCGATGGAGTGCTCGACCTCGTGCTGGACGACCGAACGGAGCGGATCGCGGCGGGCGATGGGTGCAGGCTCGATCCGACAACGCGGCACCGGGCCAAAAATCCCGGCAACGTGCCGGTGCGGCTCTTCGTCGTGAGCGATTGCAATTCCGTTCTGGTTACGCTAGCAAAGGCCACTCGAACCCAATCCATGAAGACGCCGAATCTGATGCGCTTGAGGATGCGCCCGTTCGTTCGGGCCGAGCGCGTCGTACCAACGTCTTCGGGGGAGCCCTTTGCCGCCGCGCACGACCTCGATTGATGCTCTCCGCGCCCACATCGATCGTATTGATGAGAAGCTGCTCACGCTGCTGAACCGGCGCGCCCGCTTGGCGGTCGCCATCGGTCAACACAAGCGCCGCGAGCGTGCCAGCATTTACACGCCGGACCGCGAAAAACGCATCGTGCAACGCCTGCTGGCGGTCAATAAAGGGCCGCTGAAGGCGGAGAACATCCGTCCGATCTTTCGCGAGATTATGTCGGCCTGCCTGTCGTTGGAAAGACGGCTGCGGGTTGCCTGTCTTGGACCGTTGGGGACCTTCTCGCACCAGGCCGTGCGGGAGCAGTTCGGGTCCGCCAGCGAGGTCATTCCGGTCAGCTCGATCGCTGGGGCGTTTGATGAGGTCGAGCGCGGACGTGCCGATTACGCCGTGGTGCCAGTGGAGAACTCGACCGAAGGCACGGTGGCGGCAACGCTCGATCGGTTCGTCACCTCACCGCTCGTCATCAAGGCGGAACTGTTGCTGCGAATCGAGCAGTGTCTGCTCTCGCGCAGCGGCCGCCCCGGCGACTTGCGCCGCATCGTATCGCATCCGCAATCGCTCGGGCAGTGCCGGGAGTGGCTGGCGCAGCATTTCCCCGGGTTGCCGCAGGCCGAGGCCGCGAGCAATTCGCAAGCGGCCATTATGGCCGGGGAAGACCCACACATTGGCGCGATCGCTGGGCGCGTGGCCGCCGAGGAGTACGGCCTCAAGGTGATGGCCTCCAACATTCAGGATCAAAAGCATAACTGCACCCGCTTCTTGGTGTTGGGACTCGATGGTATTGGCCGACCGAGTGGCGATGACAAGACCTCCGTGTTGCTGTCGTTGCCGCACGAGGCCGGGGCCTTGCATCGCGTGCTCAAGCCGTTCGCGGACAATCGCGTCAGCATCAGCACCATCGAGTCGCGGCCGCTGAAAGAGCGGGCATGGGAATACCTCTTCTTCCTCGACCTGGTGGGTCACGTAAAGGAGCGACGAGTGGCACGGGCGCTGGCGGCAGTGAAAAGCCGATGTCTGTCGCTCAAGGTGCTGGGATCGTACCCGGCGTCGCCAGGGCCGGTGTAGACGGGCACGACGGTATGGCTGTGGACATCAAATCCCGGGTTCCCGAATGGATCCGCTCGCTGGCGCCCTATCCCCCGGGGAAGCCCATCGAAGAGCTGGAGCGCGAGTACGGTATCCTGGGGTCCATCAAACTGGCCTCCAATGAGAATCCGCTCGGCCCGTCGCCCAAAGCACTGGCGGCGATCACCGCGGCGCTCGGCAACTTGCATCGCTACCCGGACGGCAGCTGCTTTTATCTCAAGCGGGCGGTGGCCAAGAAGCTGGGCGTCTCGCCCGACGTGCTCATCTTCGGCAACGGCTCCAACGAGATCATCGAGCTGGCCGTGCGCACGTTCATGCAGCGCGGCGACGAAGCGGTCATGGCGGATCAAGCCTTCATCGTCTACCGCCTGGTGGTGCAGGCGGCCGGAGGGATCGGTCGCATCGTGCCGCTGCGCCAGTTCACGCACGACCTCGAAGCCATCGCCGAAGCGATCACCCCGGCAACGCGCATCGTCTTCCTGGCCAATCCCAACAACCCGACGGGGACCATCTTCTTTCGCCGGCAATGGGAGGAATTCCTGGCCGCCTTGCCGCCGCACGTCATTGTGGTGATGGACGAGGCGTACTGCGAGTTTGTTGACGACCCGGAGTACCCGGATTCGCTGGCCGACCACAGCCCCCACCGCCTGTTGATCACGCTGCGGACCTTTTCGAAGGTTTACGGGCTCGCCGGTTTGCGCATCGGATATGGTGTGGCCCATCCAGAGTTGGTCGAGTTGATGAACCGGGTCCGCCAACCGTTTAATGTCGGAAACCTGGCGCAGGTGGGTGCGTTGGCCGCGTTGGATGATGACGAGCACGTCGAGCGGACCAAGCACTGCAACCGCGAGGGCATGGCGTTTCTCCATCAAGAGTGTGCCCGGCTGGGTTTGGATTACGTGCCGAGCTGGGCCAATTTCCTGTTGGTGCGCGTTGGCAACGGGGCACGGATATACGAGGCGCTGCTGCGCCAAGGCGTCATTGTCCGCCCCATGAGTGTGTACGGTTTCCCTGAGCATGTGCGGGTCACCGTGGGCACCGCCGCGGAGAACGGACGCTTCATCACGGCGCTCGAGCACATCGTGCGCGGAGGAGGTGCGGGTGCCGCGGCTTTTTGATCGGGTCGCGATTGCCGGCGTCGGCCTCATCGGTGGCTCGCTGGCGTTGGCGGCACGTGCGGCCGGCTTGATCGGCGAGGTGGTCGGTTACGGCCGCACCGAAGCCAATCTACAGACGGCGAAGCGCCGTGGCATCGTCGACCGCTATAGTCTCGATGCGGCTGAGGCCGCTCGCGGTGCCGACCTGCTGCTCTTGGCCGTGCCGGTGAATGCCATCGGCGCAGTGGCACAAGCCTGTGCGCCGGTGTTGCGGGCTGACGCAATCGTCACCGACGTGGGCAGCGTCAAAGCGACGGTCATCGACCAGGTGGAAGGGGTGTTGCCGCCGGGCCTGTCGTTTGTCGGCGCCCATCCCATCGCCGGTACCGAGCACTCCGGAGCGGGCGCCGCCTTCGCCGAACTGTTCCAGGGCAGCCGCTGCATCATCACGCCGGGGCGCCACGCTGCGCCGGCCGCGGTCGCGAAGATTCGTGCCTTGTGGGAAGGCGTCGGCATGCGGGTCGACGAAATGGATGCGGCCCGACATGACCAGGTCCTCGCCTGGGTGAGTCACTTGCCCCACGCCCTGGCCTTCAGTGCCGTCAACGCCTTGCTCGATACGGACCCGGCGCTGGAACAATTTGCCGGTTCGAGTTTCCGTGATTTGACCCGGGTGGCAGCCAGCTCAGTCGACATGTGGTCCGACATCTTTCTGGCGAATGCGGCCCAGGTGGACGGCGCCATCGTGAAGTTCGTCGCGGCGCTCGAGGGATTACGTCGCGCCATCGCCGGCGGAGACGAGGCGCAACTGCGGGGCCAGCTGGAGCGGGCGCGGCGGGCGCGCCAGGAGTGGACTCGACGGAGCCACGATGGTTGATCGCCGTGCCATAGAACCACTGCGTGGCGCGCCTAACACCGAGCCCCACAGCTATCGGGTGCCTGGCTCCAAGAGCATCACGAACCGCGCGCTGCTTCTCGCCGCACTCGCGGCGGGCGAGTCGACCATCGAGCGAGCTTTGTTTAGCGACGACACGCATTACATGTCCGATGCTCTGCGCCGGCTCGGCATCCCAGTGGACTCCGACCCTCGGGAGACTGATCTGTACCGGGGCGAGGTATTCCACGTGCGCGGCTGTGGGGGCAGCATCCCCGCTCGGGAGGCGAGGCTCGAAACGGGGAACGCCGGGACGGCAGCGCGCTTTTTGGCTGCCTGCGCCTGCTTGGGTCATGGCCGATTTATCGTCGACGGTAACGAACGGATGCGTCAACGCCCCATTGGAGATTTGCTTGACGCTTTGCGCCAACTCGGTGCCGGTATGTCCAGCTCGACCGGGTGCCCGCCGGTGACCGTCGACGCCGACGGTCTACCCGGCGGCACGGCGCGGGTGAAGGGAGAACGCAGCAGCCAGTACCTTTCCGCGCTTCTGATGGTGGCTCCCTACGCGCAACACGATGTCGACCTGGAGGTGGTCGGCGAACTCATTGCGAAGCCATACATCGACCTGACGCTGGGAGTGATGAGCCAGTTTGGGGTCACGGTCGCGCGGGACGGTTATCAACGTTTCCACGTGCCACATGGGCAGTGTTATCGGTCCCAGGCACATTATCTCGTCGAGCCTGATGCCTCGAGCGCGCATTACCTCCTGGCAGCAGCGGCGTTGACAGGAATGCGGGTGCGTATTGAAGGACTGACGACCGCGTCGCTTCAGGGTGATGCACGCTTTGTGGAGGTGCTGGAGCAGATGGGTGCCACCGTGACACGCCATCCAAACGTGTTGGAGGTGCTGGGACCTTCACAGCTGCGTGGCATCGATGCCGATCTCAATGCTATTTCCGACACCGCACCCACGGTCGCAGTTCTGGCGACATTTGCGCACAGTGCCAGCCGAGTCCGGAACGTAGCGCACATCAGACTGCAAGAAAGCGACCGTCTCGGAAACGTCGCCGCTGAGTTACGTAAACTCGGCGCAAAAATCGAGGAACATGACGACGGTTGGACGATCGAGCCATCGAGTTTGCACGGAGGCGAGGTCGAACCGTACGACGACCATCGCTTGGCGATGGCCTTCTCCCTGATCGGATTGCGAGTGCCGGGTATCGTCATTCGCAATCCAGACTGCGTCCGCAAGACCTTCCCCGATTTTTTCGAGCAACTGCAGGGGCTACGAGTGCGGCAATGAAGCGCATCGTGGTTGCCGTCGACGGACCGGCGGGTGCCGGCAAGAGCACGGTGAGCCGGCGCCTGGCACAAGCGCTCGGATATCGCTACATAGACACGGGTGCGATGTACCGCGTCATCGGTGTCTTGGCCGCCGAGCGCGGTATTGATCTCTCCGACAGCGCCAGGCTGGCGGCACTGTGCGAGGCCACGCACATTGAGTTCATCGAACACGGCGACCGTGTGCGTACCTGCGTCGATGGGCGCGACTTGTCGGCAGCGATCCGCACCGCTGACGCCGCGCAGCTGGCGTCGAAGGTGTCCGCGGTGCCAGAAGTGCGGCACCGCCTGGTGGCAGAGCAACGCGCGATGGCAGCCGAAGGCGGGGTGGTGATGGAGGGACGCGACATCGGCACGGTGGTGTTTCCGGACGCGCCGGTGAAAGTGTTCCTCGATGCTTCCGCGGCCGAACGTGCGCGCCGGCGCACCCACGAATTGCGGGCGGAGGCGACGACGGCGGACATCGAACGGATGGAGAAAGAGATTGCGGAACGTGACGCACGGGATCGAACCCGAGCCCATTCCCCCTTGCGTCCGGCAGCGGACGCGGTGGTAGTGGATACAACGGACAAAACCATTGACGAGGTCGTGGCCATGCTTGGCGCGCTGATTGCGACGCACGCTAAAGCGCTTGCAAGCCACAATTAGGGGCGATATGACAAGCCCGAGCCAGTCCTCAGGGGGTACATTTCACATGGATCAACAAAGAAACGCAGCCGCAGCCGGCGGCGAAAGCGATTTTGGCGCGCTCTTCGAGGAAAGTATGAGAGCCGTCCGCCCCGGCGAGATCGTTCGCGGTCACGTGGTGCACGTCTCACGTGATTTCGTCACGGTCGACATCGGGTTCAAATCCGAGGGGCAGATCCCGATTCAGGAATTCCTCGACCGCAACGGTAACGTGGACGTCAAGGCGGACGATGATATCGATGTCTTTTTTGATGGCACCGATACCGAGCATGGCGGCGCGCTGCTGTCTCGGGCCAAGGCCGAACAGCTGAAGGTGTGGCGGGAGATCGAGGAAGCGTTCGAACGCGAGGGTGTCGTCGAGGGCACCATCACCGGAAAGGTCAAGGGCGGCCTGAAGGTGGATGTGGGGGTGCAAGCATTCCTCCCGGGGTCGCATGCGGATTTGCGCCCGGTGCGGAACCTCGATCGCTTCATCGGCCAGCGCATGCGGTTCGCCGTCCTGAAATTCAATCGGGCCCGTGGCAACGTGGTGGTGTCGCGCCGCGCCGTGCTCGAACGCGAACGGGAATCGCTGAAGGAAGAAACCATGAAGGTGCTCGAAGAGGGCGTGATCCTCGAGGGCATCGTGAAAAACATCACGGAGTACGGCGCCTTCGTCGACCTCGGTGGCCTGGACGGCTTGCTGCACGTCACCGACATGTCTTGGGGCCGTGTCGCCCGCCCGTCGGACGTCATACAGGTCGGTGAGCGCGTCAAGGTGGTGGTGTTGAAGTATGACCCGGAGCGCGGGCGCGTGTCGCTGGGGATGAAGCAGATCCTGCCGGACCCGTGGGCCTCCGTCGGTGAACGGTTTCCGGTCGGCGCGCGCATGCGCGGCAAAGTCGTGAGCTTGGCCGACTACGGCGCCTTCGTGGAGCTCGAGCCGGGCGTCGAAGGCTTGGTGCACATCTCCGAGATGTCGTGGACCAAGCGCGTCACCCACCCCTCCAAGATGGTGGAGCCGGGCCAGGAAGTCGAGGTCATCATACTGGACGTCGATCCCAGCAATCGCCGTATCTCGCTCGGTTTGAAACAGGCGGCACCCAATCCCTGGGAGATGGTGCGCATCAACCATCCTGTGGGCAGTCGGATCAGTGGCGCAGTCAAACACATCACCGACTTCGGGCTGTTCGTCGGCGTGGACGAAGGCATCGATGGGTTGGTGCATATCTCCGATCTGCACTGGACCCGCAAGGTCAAGCATCCTTCCGAGATGTACAAGAAGGGTGACCCGATCGAGGCGGTCGTGCTCGGCATCGACGTGGAAAACGAACGGATCGCGCTCGGGGTGAAGCAGTTGGCCGAAGACCCGTGGGCGGTGATTGCACAGCGCTATCCGGTCGGCAGCCGCGCCAAAGGGACGGTGACGACGGTCACGGATTTCGGCATCTTCGTCGAAATCGAAGAAGGGATCGAGGGCTTGATCCATGTCTCGCAGCTCAGCAGCGAGCGGGTGGACAAACCACAGGCACTCTTTCAAGCCGGACAGGTCGTCGAAGCGGAGGTCACGCACGTCGACCCGAAGGAACGGCGGATTGGATTGAGCATCAAGGCCTTGCACCGTACGGAAGAGCGCGAGGAGATGGAATCGTACCTACAACGCGAGCGCGAGGGCGCGCGCTTTTCGTTTGAAGATATTCTGAATGAGGAGTTGCGGCTGGATCGGGAAGACAGTGAGGGGGGCGGCGCCGCGAAGGAAGAGGCAAAGAAGTAACGACAGATAAGGACACGCGCATGACCAAACGCGACCTGATCGACGAGGTGGTCCGGCTCTACCCTGGGTATTCCCGTCGCGATGCGGAGGTCATTGTGAACTCGGTGTTCAGCGGGCTGGCCAGCACCTTGCGCAGCGGTGGCCGCATCGAGATCCGCGGCTTTGGCAGTTTCATTGTCAAGCAACGGCAGGGACGCGAGGGGCGTAATCCGCGAACCGGCCGCGTCGTCTCCGTGCCGCCGAAGCGGGTCCCGTTCTTCAAGGTCGGCAAGGAACTGCGGCAGCGGGTGGACGGCAAAGTGAGTGAGGCCGAAGCGATGACGGCCGCCAGGAGCTGAACCGGCGCCGCATGCAGGTCCTGTGGGCGCCTTGGCGCATGGCCTATGTGGGCGGGCCCAGAGCGCCTGGGTGCATCTTCTGCAACGCCGTAGCAACGGATGACCTTCGAGGGCATCTCGTGCTGTCACGAGAGCCAGCCCTCGTCATGCTCAACAAGTTCCCGTATGCCAACGGGCACCTGATGGTGGCCCCGCGGCGCCACGCCGCGCAGCTCCGGGCGTTGCCGCCGGAGGAATTCCGTGTGCTGATGGATACGTTGCGGCGGGCGACCACGGTGCTCGGCGAGGCCTTGCACGCGGAAGGCATGAACGTAGGGATGAACCTCGGTGCCGCCGCCGGTGCCGGCGTGGTCGATCATCTGCACTGGCACATCGTGCCGCGCTGGGTTGGCGACACCAACTTTATGCCCCTGCTGTCCGAGGTGCGCGTCATCCCCGAGCATCTCGAGACCATGTACGACCGCCTCAAACCCCTGTTCGAAGCCGTTGCTTCATGAGGTGCGCCCCGAACAGGGTTGCTCCCGGTTGCCCCACTGGGTTGATGCCCATATAATTGACGGTCAATTCAACTCGCGCTTCTGCACGTGTGAAAGGTGGATAGCGTATGCAGCGAGCAGGCACGCTCGGTGAACTCAAACGTAGCGGACATCAGGTGCTGCCGGTGCGTGAAGAAATGCGACGCAACATGCTTGCGAAGTTGGGGCGCGATGAGCGCATTCTTCCGGGGATCATCGGCTTCGATGACACGGTCTTGCCGGAGATCGAAAATGCCGTCCTGGCTGGACACCACATGGTGTTCTTGGGCGAGCGCGGTCAGGCGAAATCACGCATCATTCGCGGTCTCACCTCACTGCTCGATCCCCTGACGCCGGTGGTGCTGGGGTGTGCCATCAACGACAGCCCCTTGGAGCCGATTTGCAAAGAGTGCTGCCGTCGTCTGGCCGAACAGGGCGACGACCTGCCCATTGCCTGGATCACTCCCGACTCCCGGTACGGTGAGAAGCTCGCCACGCCGGACGTGTCGATCGCCGATTTGATCGGCGAGATCGATCCCATCAAGGTTGCCGAAGGCCGCTACCTGGCAGATGAGGAGACGATCCACTACGGCATCATTCCACGCACCAACCGCGGCATCTTCGCCATCAACGAGCTGCCGGACTTGACGGAAAAGGTTCAGGTGGGGCTCTTCAACCTCATGGAGGAGAAGGACGTCCAAATCAAAGGCTTCAAGATCCGCCTGCCGCTCGATATCGTCATCGTCGCCAGTGCCAATCCCGAGGACTACACCAGTCGCGGGCGCATTATCACGCCGTTGAAAGATCGTTTCGACGTGCAGATCCGTACGCACTATCCGCGCGCCGTGGGCGATGAGATCGCGATCATGGAACAGGAATTGCCAGTCCTCGAGCGTTATGACCGCGTCGTCGGCATGCCCGAGTTCATGAAGGAAATCCTTGCCCAGTTCACCTTCGAGGCGCGCGCCTGCTCGGAAATCAACCAGGCCTCGGGGGTGAGTGTGCGTGTGAGCATCAACAACTACGAGAGTCTGGTCAGCAACGCCGAGAAACGCTCCGTGCGGCTGAGGGAACGGGAGATCGTGCCGCGAATCAGCGACCTGCACGCCCTCGGGGCCTCCACCGCCGGCAAGATCGAGTTGGAGTACGCGGGCGAAGAGAAGAAAGGCGAGGAGTTGATCGAACGGCTGCTCAATCGCGCCGTGCTCAAGGTGTTCGACAGGCTCCTGAAACTCGACGATCTCAAAGACGTTGTCGACTACTTCGAGAAAGGTTGGGGTGTCGAAGTGTCTGACATGATGCGGGCGGAGGAGTACCTCGATGGGGTGCGCGCCATCGCGGGCCTACGGGAAGGTATTCGGGTTCTCGGGGGCGTCGAGAGCCCGGGCTTCATCGCCGCGGCCACCGAGTTCATTCTGGAAGGGCTGCACCTGCATCAGAAGCTCAACAAGGACCGCGAAGGCGGCCGCTTTACGTTTAAGGCGTGAGGGATAAAGACGCATATGGCGTGCAGCGTATGGCGTATGGCAAGAGACCGAATCGTTCTCAGCGACCTTCTCGGCCCTACGCTATAGGCCATACGCGATCGGCGACCTTGGGCTTCTCTGGCCATAAGCCATAGGCCATACGCTATATGCCAATTTCAATCCGCTACACGCAGTGGGACGGCAGCCAGCGTGTCCGGCTGAATGCCGATCAGGTGTTCGAGAAGCTGTCCGAGTACCTCTCCTACACGGACGACGTGCAGCAAGCCCTCGATTGGCTCATGCGTCAGGGCGCGGAGTGGGACGACATGCGGGTCATGGGCCTGGATGACTTCCTGGAAGAAGTACGTGACCAACTGCGCCAGCGCTATCGCGACTTCAATATCAGCAACGCCTTTGACGGCATCCGCCAGCGCTTGGAAGAGCTGCTCGATCTCGAACGCGACAGGCTGACAGAAACGCACGCCGCGCACCCTGCCCTCAAGGACAAGCTCGATTTTCTCGACCGCCTGCCGCACCGGCTGTCGGAGGCGCTGGAGCGGCTGCAGCAGTACGCGTTCGAAGATGCCCAGGCGCGTCAGGAATTCGAGAATCTGCTCGAAGAATTGCAGAACCTGAAGGACCTGGAGGAATTTCGGCGCCGGTACGGTGACCTGTTCCACGGCTCGAAATCGCTCAACTACGACGAGGCGCTGCACCTGATGCGTGAAGTGGAGCGACTCAAAAGGCTTGAAGAACAGCTGCTCGCCGGCGACTTCGAACGGATCAATCTCGACGAGATCAGCGCACTGCTAGGACAACAGGGGCTGCAGGAATTCCGCAACCTGCAGCAAATGGTGATGCTGCTCACGCAGGCGGGATACCTGACGAGCAAAGAGGGCAGTGTTCGTTTGTCGCCGAAGGGGGTGCGCCAGATCGGGCAGTTGGCGCTGCGCGACATTTACCAGGGTCTGCTGCGGGACCGGCCCGGCAGCCATCAGTCGGATCATCGGGGCATTCACGAGGTGCGGCCAGATGTTACGAAAAGTTATCAGTACGGCGACCCGTTGAATCTCGACCTGGTCGGCACGTTGAAAAAGGCCCTGCCGCGGCGGGCGGGCACGCCGCTGGAGATCCGCCCCACCGACTTCGAGGTCTTCGCCGCCGATTACGCTACCAGCACCTCCACCGTCCTCTTGCTGGATATGAGCTGGTCGATGAGCTGGGAGGGGCGCTTCGCGGCTGCGAAGAAGGTGGCCATGGCAATGGAGAGCCTAATCCGGTCGCGCTATCCACGGGATTACTTCTCCATCGTCGGCTTCTTCACCCGGGCCGTCGAGCTGAAGCTGAAGGATCTGCCGGAAGCCAGTTGGAATATGGGAGATCCGTTCACCAATCTGCAGGACGGGCTGCGTCTCGCTCGCGAGCTACTGAGCCGCCACCCGAGCAACAACCAGCACATCATCATCATTACCGACGGCCAGCCGACGGCCTATTTCTCGCGCGGCCGGTTATACTGTGAGTGGCCGCTGTCGTTCGGCGGTATCAGCATGCGTGCGGCCCAGGAGACGCTGAAAGAGGTCGAGCGCGTCACCCGCAAAGGCATCGTCATCAACACTTTCATGCTCGACGACAGCGCCAGCCTGCGCGCCTTCGTCGAGCGCATGACCCGCATCAACAAAGGCCGGGCTCTCTACACCCGTCCCGACCATCTGGGTGAATACCTGCTGGTCGATTACATCGGGAAGAAGCGGAAGAAAGTGTGAGCCCTGGGCCGCGGTCGCCGAGTCTGTTGGTGCGATGGAGCGCTCACAGCCGGCCCTCGCCCTGCCCGCTCCCAGGGGTGAGGGTTCGGAAGAGGAGCATGCTCATCCCGCTGCCGTTTTCCGGAACGACACGCCCTTGGCCTCGGGGCCTAACCCGATCACCAGGGCGGCGATCAGCAGCATGCCGGCGGCCAGGATACCCATGGCCTGCGCGTAGGTGAAGTGTTCGCCCAGCACGGCTTCGATGTATGTGATGCTCGACGCTGACAAGACCCCGAGTTGATACGCGAAGCCGGGGAAGAAACCGCGCAGCGGTCCGGGCGACAGCTCGTTGAGGTGTGCCGGAATCACGCCCCACGCCCCCTGTACCATGAATTGCATCAGGAAGGCGCCTGCCACAATGAGCGGTGTGCTCGGCGCAAAGACCCAGAGCGGCACCACCAATACACCGCACAGGGCCGCCGTCGCCATGGCGCGGCGCCGCCCGCTGCGGTCGGAGAACAAGCCAAACAGAATCCCGCCAGCAACGGCGCCGATCATGGAGACGATCGTGATGCCCGCCGTCTGCTGCGGGCTGAAGTGCCGCTGCTGCTGCAGGAAGGTGGGGTACATGTCCTGCGTGCCATGGGAGATCAAGTTCATCACGGCCATCAGGAGCACGAGATACAGGAACAAGCGCCAGTGGTTGCCGATTGCCCGCCGGTAACTCGCCCAATCGGCCATCTTGTGCTCGTGCCACGCGTCCGATTCCTTGACCTTCGCCCGCACGAAAAGCGACAGCAACGCGGGCAGGCCGCCGATGAAGAACATCGCCCGCCAGCCGAGATACGGAAACACCGTGAAGTAGGCGATCGCTGCCAGCAGGTAGCCGAGGGCGTACCCTTCCTGCAGCAAGCCGGACAGGACGCCGCGCCACTTCGGCGAGACCGACTCCATGGCCAGTGAAGCGCCAACGCCCCATTCGCCGCCCATGCCGATACCGAACAACAGCCGAAGAATGAGGAATGTGGTGTAGTTCGGCGCCAGACCGGACAGGACTTCGACGGCGGCGTAGAAGATGAGGTCAAGCATCAGAGGCAAACGCCGGCCGTAGCGATCCGCCATGAGTCCAAAAAACAACGCGCCCACCGGACGCATGGCCAGGCTGGCGGTCAGGGTGAGCGCAATCTCAGGACGCGTGCGGTGGTAGGTGTCGGCTACGGCATCCAACACCATCACGAGGACGAAAAAGTCGAAGGCGTCGAGGGTCCAGCCGAGAAAGCTGGCCAGAAGCGCGTTGCGCTGGTTTGTCCGCTCCGCAGCTACCGCCCGAGGTGCGACGGCCGGCGGGTGCCCGGCGCGCACCGCTTTGGGACTCATGGGGCGTTCACGGCGGAGAGAGCACCCTCGGGTTGCATCACCCTCCAGTACTCACCGCAGCACTCAGGGACTTCTCAGGACGCCCGCAACGCTGAACGCAACTCGCGGGCGAGCACGTCGACGGTGCCGCGCGTGCCGCCGGCGAGCTTCTGACGCCATTCGCCGTCGGTCTCAAAGCGGGCGTCGCCGATATACTCACCCCAGAGGTCGATGACGTTGGTAATCGCCGAAGCCTCGAACGGATCGCCGCCCGATTTTCGGATGGTGGCGAGCACGTCGGGCACGACGCGCAGAAACGCCCGCAACGCGGCCGCCGTCTTGATGCTGTAGCGCTTGCCGTTCCAGGCTTTCGGGAACACCTTGGCGATTTGCTTGAAGTAGTTGAGGAAGAGGCGGGTCGCGTGCTCGCGGAAGTCGTCGGCCTGCTTGCCGCCGCCGAAGGCGTCGAGCGCGGCCAGCACGCTCTTCAACTCTTCCGCCAGCGGAGCCTGGGCGACGCGGCCGTGGCCAACGCCGAAGAGCTTGATCTCCCGGTGCAAAGGCGAACTGCTGTCCTCGCTAAGCGTGCGCACGATATCATGGCTGAGGGCTAGGTCCGCATCGGGGTAGAGGCGCCGGCCGGAGAGCGAGATCAGGTGCGATGGGTTGAGCTTGGTATGCTTGGCGTTGATGGTGACGAACAGCTCGACGACCTGGTCCGGAGACAGCCGGTCGAAGATCACTGCCGGCACTTGCACGTCCTCGGCGGGATGCTCTTGCGCCAGCTGGTGCAGCGCCAGGAGCCGGTGCTGGCCATCGAGGGCACGCAGCGAGCCTTCGTCCGGAGGCAGCTGCAACACGCCGAGGATGCGGTGCGAGCTGATGGGTACGAATTCGAGCCGCCGATCGCACGTGAGCAGGACGGCGCCGGGGATGGCCGGCAGGTTCTGCGCTTCGGCGCACTGCAGGTAGTAATCCATCAGCTCGGCGATCTTCTTTTGGATCACCGGCCGTTGAAAGGCGCCCTCGCTCTGCGCGATCTTCTGCTCGAGCACGTCCCAGTTGATCTTCCCGGCGCGCTGCGTCTTGAGCGGCCGCTTTCCATGTGTGCGGTTGTCGCCGCTGTAGCTCAGCACCTCGAAGCGCACGAGCTTCTGCACGTCGCGCACGCTGAGGATAGCCTGATAGAAATACACCCCGAACTGGTGCAACCGCATCGCCGGCACTGTGATCATTACGACCCCCCTCTCGTACTGCTCTCTCCGACAGCGAGGAGAGTCTTATTGACCCTCGGCTCTGGGTCAACCCCAGCGGAGTTGGACGTGGAGACGTGCGAGCGACAGGGGCGTTCTTCAAGGACCCACGCTCTCACGATTTCGTGCTCCCGTGCCTGAGGCGTTCCTCGATGACGTCGCCAATACGCTTGACGCGGCGCTGGTAGTAGCCGAGAGCACGCCGGGAGAATGGCTCGAATTCAACGGCGTGCCAGCCGTTGCGGTCTTCGGCATAGCCGACACAGAGCCGTGCGTCGGCGTCGTGCAGGAACGCCAGACGGACTTTGATGCCCGGGTCCTTGCGCAGTTCATACGTGCGTCCAACGAGCACCAACTGCTCGCCGCGCTCGAAGGCGCGGAGTACGCCGAGGTCCTTCAGCTGCCGCTGTGATTTGACGGATAGAAGCATTCCGCTGTCCTAGCGAATGGCGTCGTGACCGGTGATGTCACGGCCAACGATCAAGGTGTGCATGTCGTACGTGCCTTCGTAGGTGTTGACCGTCTCGAGGTTCAGCATGTGGCGGATCACCGGGTAGTCATTGACGATGCCGTTGGCGCCGAGAATATCCCGCGCCAAGCGGGCGATCTCCAGGGCCTGCCCGACGTTATTGCGCTTGGCCAGGGAGATCTGTTCGGGCCGAGCCTTGCCGAGATCTTTCAACTGCCCCAGTCGGTGGGCCAGCAACTGTCCTTTGGTGATCTCGGTTACCATGTGGACGAGCTTCTGTTGCACGAGCTGGTAGCCCGCCAGCGGGCGATCGAACTGCCGCCGGTCTTGCGCATACTGCAGCGCGGTGTGATAGCAGCCCATGGCCGCACCAATCGCTCCCCAGACGATGCCGTAGCGGGCCTGGTTCAGACAGGAGAACGGGCCCTTTAACCCCACGACGTTGGGGAGCATGTTTTCCCGCGGGACGCGGACGTCGTCGAGCACCAGCTCCGAGGTGATCGAGGCGCGGAGGGAGAACTTTCCCTTGATGTCGTGAGCCGCGAACCCCGGCGTACCCTTCTCGATCAAGAAGCCGCGGATGCCTTCGCTGGTCTTGGCCCAGACGATGGCGATGTCGGCGATGCTGCCGTTGGTGATCCAGCGCTTCACGCCGGAGAGGATGAACTGGTTGCCGTCGGCACGGGCGCGGGTTTCCATGCTGCCCGGATCCGAGCCGTGATCCGGCTCGGTCAGGCCGAAGCAGCCGATTGCCTTTCCCGCCGCCATCTGCGGCAGCCAGCGCTGCTTCTGCGTCTCCGAACCGAAGGCGTGGATCGGGTGCATGCATAATGACCCCTGCACGGACACCATGGACCGCAGGCCGCTGTCGCCGCGTTCGAGTTCCTGGCAAATGATCCCGTACGAGACGTTGTTGAAGCCGGCACAGCCGTAGCCTTTCAGATTTGCGCCGAAGAGGCCGAGTTCGGCCAGGCGCGGGATGAGGTGCCGGGGGAAGGTCCCGCGCGAATGGTGCTCTTCGATGATCGGCAGCGCTTCGCGTTCGACGAAGTCACGCACGGTCTTGCGGATCATCCGTTCTTCGTCGGTCAGCAACTCGTCCACGCCGTAGTAGTCAACGCCCGCAAATGGCGTCATAAGTGTATTCCCTCCGTCGCGGCATGTTATGCCGAGGACAGGGTCAGCGGCAAGGCGGCCCGCGGACCGCCAACTGGAGTCCGACCGCGTTGCGGAAGGTGCGATCAGGAAGCGGGGAAAATCCGGCTCTGCGAGGTGCTAGCTAGTTCGAGCTGGGTTTGTGATTCAAGATGGAGAGAGGACGGTGAGGCTCGACCGCCACCGCTCTGACCCCTTGCCCACCGGTCAGCTTGGATAACGTTTCTTCGGGCAGCGCTTCCCCCTCGAAATCTGACCAGGGGAACCATCCGAAGTAGGTGTAGAGCCCCGTGGCCATGTGCAACTGGACGACCTCGGGCTTGGCTTCGGATGCCGGTGTGAGAAGCTGACCATCCGTTTTGGAGAAGAACATGCGCATGCCCCTCCGTTTCCCAACTGCAGCAAGGCAATTTCCGCACCTACGCGGTTGTTCCGCCGTTCTTGGGGAATGGCGTAGCCGACTGTCGCTTGTAAGATTTTCCTATCCCAACTAGAGCTGGCGCGTACTCCCGTGTAAGAATGGGCGGATGCAAGGAAAGCTGTCGGCCACGGCATGCAGCGCAAGATACCGCTCCCTAGGGCGCAGGGTGGAGCGATCGCGCAGTTGGGAACAATGGACAAGGGCTCACCTTCATAATTGATTCAGATGAGATAGAAATCCACGTATCTCGTGTGCCGGGCCTGGTGGCTCGCTGATTGCCTGCACGTTCAAAGGGAAAGTGATCTGGACCTTTGGCAAGCATCGAATTTGGAAAAACTTTATTGGGGAAAGGCGACGTCTTCTGCCTGGCGGGAAAAGCATAGCTTTCGGCGATTGCTACCCGACTGCGCGGCGCTGATGAGTGTGAGCTGCAGCTATGGACATCTTCCAACCCGAATCGATTATGGCACCGCAGTTTTTCGCTACAGTCCGCCGGCAGGCACCGAGCAAGAAAGGTGAATGGCAGCTCGTCGTCGCGGTGCTCGAAGACGCTGTCAATTGCTACCAAAAATACTTTGTCGCCAGGGACAGTCACGGCCAGCGCCTTTTTCGCGAGGCCCGCGAATGGATGATGGCTCCGCAGTCCCGTGCCGCCACCGACGACCAGGACGCCCCAGGCTTCTCTTTTGAGTACATTTGCGAGGTGGTTGGACTCGACCCCGACTACCTGCGGCGAGGCTTGGAACGTTGGCGCGAGGAGCAATTGGCCAAAGCCCTGGCACGGGTCCTCTCTCATCCTGACCCCTCGGTCTCGAGCGCAGTCCATCCCGGTTGCTTTGAGCTGCCGACGGCTACCCTGGAGGTGGGCAGAACTGGGACAGATTGACCTCGAGAACCGAGAGCGCTTCCGGGTCGACGCGGTAGCGTGATCCACTGAGCCCGGCGGCGACCTGTGCCGCGTACTGAGATGAGTGAAAGTACGCGGTCAGCGTCGCGGAGAGAGGAAACACCTGATAGCCGGGTGCCCATTCCACGACGGCACCCCGGTTGTCACGCACCCCTCCGTTGGCGACGAGCAATGAGGCGTCGCGCAGCGAAAGCGGGCGCAGATCACGGACCAGCGCTTCAAAACGGCCCTGCTCTTCGCCGTCGAGGAACAGAAATAGTCGCGAGTGAAAGAAGATCACGGCATCATGAAAGAATTTGGGTATGCTGACGACGCCGTCTTTCTTCAGTTCGGACGCCATCCGCACGAGCACCCGGAACGCTTGCCGCAACACTCCCAGGCCGGGGTGCTGCTGCAATGGGAGTGGGGGGCGGTCGGCGGCAAAGGTGGCTGTGGGATCTTCTTCGCGGATCCAGTGGACCACGGCCAAGTCTATCGATCGGTCTACCGGGTAGCCGCGGTGGCGCAAGAAATCGCCTCGCACGACGGCGTCGCCGACGCAGGCGTCGAGTAGCAGGTAGCCCTCCCCGCCTTTGCGGCCGGACAGCAGCACGTGTGGCAGCGCGCGGGCCTCGCTGTCAACCGTTACCTCAGGGTGCACGTATCCCTTTTGCGCCACCGCTTGGAAAATGCCTTCCTCTTCGAAAAGGCGCTGAATCGCAGCGGTGTCGTAGCGCCCGAGGACCATGTCCATGCTCAGCTCGCCTCACCTCCGGCGAGCAGCCACCGGAAGTAGTTGAAGTGGATGCGCCAGCTCGATTCGCCGTACCCGCCTGCCGTCACCACCACCAGCGGAAGGTCACGCCCCCGTACCTCGCTGGTGACAATGCGGTCGCGTTCGAGCATGCCGTCTTCGCTGATATCGAAGTCCCCGAGCGTATCCCCGATGAAGGGGTCGCTGCCGGCAACGTAGATCGCGAGATCCGGGGCGAACTCGCGCACGATGCCCGGGAGATGCTGGCGCAACGACTGCAGATAGGTGGCATCCGTCGTGTGCGCTGGCAGCTCGATGTCGAGGTTGTTGCGTTTGGTGATCCAGCACCAGTTGCCGGCATGGATGGAAAAGGTGAAGACCGACTCGTCTTCCGCGAAGATTTCCGCGTTGCCGTTACCGTGGTGATAGTCGAGGTCTACGATCAGGACGCGTTCAACCTGGCGGCTCCGTTGCAGCAGGCGGATGGCGATGGCGACGTCGGCAATGGCGCAGAACCCGTCGGCCCTGTCCGCTTGGGCGTGGTGAAACCCACCTCCGAGATTGATGGCGACCTCCCGTTTGGCGACCGCCCTGCTGGCCGCAGCCACAGTGCCCCCGGTGGCGAACAGGAAGGGCTGGATGAGCCGGTCGTCCCACGGATGGGCTGGGTCGAGGAACAGTAGCCGCGCCAGCACCTCCGGCCGCCTG
Organism: Candidatus Binatia bacterium; assembly: GCA_036382395.1. Classification (NCBI taxonomy): domain Bacteria; phylum Candidatus Binatota; class Binatia (SeqCode); species Binatia bacterium. Next base: position 22,629 of record DASVHW010000331.1, read on the forward strand.
ATCTGCTCCAAGTAGTCGGGCGTGTGCACTAGCAGGAGCTCCCTATCGGAGACCGCTGGTGGAGCGATGAAGTCGGCCGCCGTTGCCAGCTTGGCGGCGATCAGCGCGTCACGGATGCGCCGGGGTTTTTGCGTGTCGAAGGTGTGTCGGATGCCGGCTTCGACTACATCGTAGACATACTCATCCCGATAGAAGAGACAGGTCCGATCTCTCATCACAGGCGCCATCGGTTGCTTAACTGACGCAACTTTCCGGCCAGCAGCCCGGCCGTGCATTGACGGCGGTCAAACGTGTGCGATTCTCAGAATTGAGACAAGGATGCGCCTTGGTCTTCGTGCGTGAGGCGAAGGCCGGGAATCCTGCTGCTGGCTGATCGTATGCCAGGCTGGCAAGAGGGGGAATCAGCGTCCGACCTTGGTTATCGGGGTACAGATCGTGATAACGCGTCCGTGGGTCGAACGTACGGAGCTGTGGAGAAGCCTCAATGGACAAGGAGGTAGCCAGCCAGATGAACGGTAAGAGTCGTGTTGTCCTGATTACCGGCGCCACTTCCGGCTTCGGCTTGGAATGCGCGCGGCTGCTGCGCCAACAGGGATATCGCGTGTACGGTACGACGACCGATCCGGCGGAGACGACGGGTAGGAACCCATACGGCGAGTTCCAGCTCATCCACATGAACGTCCATGACGACGAGTTGGTGAATGCGGGGGTGATGGCTGTCATTGGGCGCGCAGACAGAATCGACATCGTACTCAACAACGCCGGTTTCGGGGTGGTGGGAGCGATCGAGGACACGAGTTCCGCCGAGGCCCATGCGCAATTGGAGCCGAACTTCTTCGGCGTGCATCGCGTCTGTCGTGCCGTCCTCCCGCACATGCGCGCGCAACGGTACGGCTACATCGTCAACATGAGTTCCCTCGGTGGTGAGGTGGGGTTGCCTTTCCAGGGGCTGTACAGCGCCGCAAAATTTGCGATCGAAGGCTACTCGGAAGCCTTGCGGATCGAAGTGAAGCCGTTCGGTATTCGGGTCGCCATGATCGAGCCCGCGGATTTCAACACGGGTTTCGTCAAGAACCGGACGCTCGTTGCCGCGGCCAACGCGAGTTCTCCATATGATACCCGCTTCAGGGCGGCGATCGGGAAGTCCGATAGAGATACGGCCAGCAACACGCGCGTCGACACGGTCGCCCACGCCTTCCTGCGGATCATCGAGCAGGATCATCCAAAGTTGCGCCATGCGGTCGGTCCGTTCCTGCCGTGCTTCGCCGTGTCCATCAAACGCTTCGGGCCTGCGTGGTTGTTCGAGAGACTGATGACGGCCTATTACAGCTGAGCGCAGGGCCTGCGCTCAGAGCCAAGATGTGTCCCGCCTTTTCACCTGATCCACTACCCATGGGCGCATCAACTTGAAACTGCACGGTGCCCTGTTCTACTTGCACGGTCGGAAGGTAACTGAAGGCGCCGGTTTTTTGCCTAGAGGCACGTTTGCGGTCGGGCAGTGAGGGCCGCGGAACCTAGAAGGAGGGGAGCGATGGTTCGAAAATCCGCATTGGCTACTTTGGCGTTGACGGCTTGGCTGGTGGTGCCGGCTCTGGCACAGGAGCGGGAGCGGACAATGCCGACCTGGGCCTTCGATCGGTTTGAACTCGAGAGCTAGACCGTGAACGGGTTCTGGGCGGAAACGGGAGGGTTGTACCAGTGGGCGGATGAAGGTCGTGCGACCACGGCGTTCGCCCGTTTTGCGTTGGGTGGGAACAACGACAAGTGCGAAGCCGACCTATTCGTTCCCTATTCCGACAGGAAGGGCGATATCGGAAGTGAGAATGGCCTCGGAGACATCCGGCTGTCCGGGAAGTACATCCCGATTCGTGGCGGTGTCCTCGATCTCGGCGCTGGAGTGGAAGCGTCGCTGCCCTCCGGAGATCACACGAGAGGCCTTGGCGCTGGCGAACTGGGTGGGTTGCTGTTTGCCACCGGCGCAATCCACCTGGGAATAGCCGACCTCCGTGGACATGTCGGCCCGGAGTTCTTCAGCGGCTCGGCCCACCAGGGACTCGCCTCGGACCGTCTCGTTTATGGATTTGGAATACACATGCCGCTCGGAAAGTATCTCGCTTTGCGGAACGAGCTCTCTGGAGTAGATGTGTACGATATGAAGGACGGCCCGAAGGTGGTCAATTACGTTCCCGGCCTCGACCTGCGCATTCCGGTGGGCAATCTGGACGTCTTGGTTCGCGCCACCGGAACAATGGGCGTGACAACAGAGGCGCCGGCCTGGGGTGCGGGCGGATCACTGGTCATCACCAGCCCGACGATGCGCGCACCGGCCTCGCCCGGCACCGGTGGGGTCGTGGTCGAGTAGTAACGCAGCACACCAACAAGTTGCACAGGGCGGCCGACTGCGCGCCTCAAGCCATCGAGTGCGAAGCAGTCGGCCGTTTCGTTTTTCGAAGCTCGGGTCCGCAGGAACTCTATTGAAGCGTGGCTTGATAGTGTTCGTGGAGGACGCAGGCAACGCAGGCGGTGACGCGCTGGCCAGTGGCAAGGTCGAGAAACTCGTTCGGACCATGTGCGTTGGCGTGCGGGCCCAGGACGCCAGTGACGAGAAACTGTGCCTGCGGGAATTTCTCGCCGAGCATCGCCATAAACGGGATCGTTCCGCCTTCACCTATGTACCCTGGTGGCCGGCCGAAAAACTCCACCGACGCCTGCCGGGCGGCGTGCGCCAACCATGGTTCGAAGCTTGGCGCGTTCCACCCCGGAGCGTGCTCTTCGCCGGCGAACTGCACCGTGGCGCCGTACGGCGGATCGCGTTCCAGCAGTTGCTGTAGACAGCGCGTCGCCGCGTTCGCATCCAGTGTGGGTGGCAGGCGTACGGAGAGCTTGAGTGCGGTGACGGGGCGCAGCACGTTGCCTGCTTTTCCGAGCGGCGGCAGCCCCGCCGCCCCAGTGATCTCGAGCTGCGGTCGCCAGCTGCGGTTGAGGAGCAGCTCTTCGATCTTGTGTGAAACCGATTGCGTGCCGCCGTGAAACGGAAATGCCTCGGCGAGGGTGGTGCCGAGGACGGTGGCGGTCTCAGCCGCTTGGTGGACGCGCTCGGCGGGAATCTCAACGTACAATTCCTGTGGCAGGACGGCGCCGGTCCGCGCATCCTCCAATCGGGCGAGTAGGTGACGCAGGACGCGAAAGGTTGACGGCACAATGCCGCTGGCTGCACCCGAGTGCACCCCTTCGGTGAGCGTCCGCACGGTGAGCGTAGCATTTACGAGCCCGCGCAACGACGACGTGATCCACAGACGTTCGTAGTCGCCGCAGCCCGAGTCCAAGCAGATGACCAGTCCCAGATGTCCGAGCCGATCCTTCAGGAGATCAATATAGTAAGGCAGATCGCCACTCCCACTTTCCTCGCATGCCTCGATCAGAACGATGCACCGTGCGTGCGGGAGGCGCTGGTGCGCCAACGCGTTGAGCGCGGTGACGGCGGCAAACGCGGCATAACCGTCATCCGCCGCGCCGCGCCCATAGAGCCGGCCATGCTTGATCACGGGAGTCCACGGACCGAGTCCCTCGTCCCAGCCTTCCATCGGCGGCTGCTTGTCGAGGTGGCCGTAGAGCAGTACGGTTTCGGAGGAATCGCCCGGTACGTCAACACAGATGAGCGGGGTGCGCCCCGCGAGTCGCAGTACCTCCAGGTTGAGGTGTGGGACTGCCTGCGCCCGAATCCATGTGACGACGAGGTCGACCGCCGCCTCCATATGGCCGTTTCGCTGCCACTCTGGATCGTATGCTGGCGACTGATTCGGGATGGTGATGTACTGTTGCAGGGCAGGGACGATGCTCTCTGCCCAAGTGTGTTCGACGAAACTGCGGATCGCGGTCAGGTCCAAAAGGTGCCCAGGTTCTTACCGACCGTCAATCGAGGACTCGTGACCCCCCTTTGTGCTTCGCCACCAGTACGGGGCCCTGCTCTTGACGTGCCACCGTGCCGTGGATGCGCAGCGTACGTCCCGCCTGCAAATTACGCGGGTTGCGCATGCCATTGGCCTTCAGCAAGCCGCTGACCGACACGCGATGCTGCTTGGCGATCGAGGCGACGGTTTCTCCACTCCGCACGCGGTGTTTCCCGCGCGCGCCGCCGGAGCGGCGCGCCTTCCGAGTCGGCGCATGTGTCACCGGGGTACTCTTGAAGCTGGCCAAAGCCACTTCGAAGGTTTCCTTGGTACCCTTCGGCAACCGTATTGCATATCCGTTGGGTGGAATCATGTCACGGTGTAGCGCCGGGTTCAGCTCTTTGATTTCACTGGTTGATGTGCCGCTGAGCTGGGCGACGGTGGACAGCGGCAGCGAGCGGGCTACCTTGACGACGTCGTACCGCAACGGCGTTTCATTAGATGCATCGAATCCGTACGCTTCGGGGGCCTCGGCGATCTGCAATGCGGCCAAAAACTCAGGCACGTAGTCGCAGGTCTCCTGGTGCAGATAGCCGCGCTCGCTCATCTCCCAAAAACTCTCGATCCGACGACGTTCGAGGATGCGGACGATGTTCTGCTCGCCCGTATTGTACGCCGCTATCGACAGGTGCCAGTCGCCGAACATGTCGTGCAGATCCTTGAGGTACTGTGCCGCTGCCTGGGTAGACTTCACGGGATCGCGACGCTCATCGACGTAGCGGTCGATTCGCAGCCCGTAGCGGCGACCGGTCCCCGGGATGAACTGCCACGGGCCCGCCGCACCTGCGGGCGACACCGCATGGGTGCTGTACCCGCTTTCGATCAAAGGAAGGTAAGCAAGCTCCTGCGGAACGCCATTTTTCTGAAGGATCGACGACATTTGTGGCACGTAGCGACCGCTACGCGACAGGGCGCGGCGATAAAATCCGCGCAGATTCGTCTGGAATTTCGCTACAAAATCGTCGACCCGTGGGTGCGAGAAATTGAATTGGCTCCCCGCAGTCTTTGCAGGGGCTTGATCGGGGTTGACCGAAAGGCCGTATTGTCCGTACGGCGTTTGCTGTGTGGCCGCCGGAGAGAGCGTCTCCAATGACCACCGTTCCAGATCGGTCCCGGGGTGCTGCTTAGCAGCACAACCGGCTATCGCGAGAACAAATGCAAGCCCAATCACTGCCTGTATTGGGAATCGCATAGGTTCCTCCCTTCTTTCGTGTCTAGTTGCCCAGGTGGGGAAGAGCCTGAGGCGCCCTCGGGCAACGCGTGGATTTGATCTACACGCCCATTCTCCTCGGTCGTACCACTTGCATACGGACCATCACTTCTTTCGGACGCTTCATTCCGGTTCGCCCTATGGTCTGACCACGTTGCACCACCACGGCCTCCATCCCCGAACCCCCGCCTACAACGTAGTGGCGAGTTGCCGAAGCTCTGGTCTTACCAGCGGCTTACGCTGAGCCCCCCCTCATTTGACGGCCCAGCACCGGAGTCGCTTGCAGGTAGCACACAAGCGAGTTTTGTTGCAACCCCTCAGCCCCAAATTTTCCCCCGCATCAACCGGGTCCACATATGCTCTCTGGTAGCTTTGTGGGTGTGAGATATTTCAGAAGAGCAGATCCCACGCCTCGGCTAGGGAGCTGACACCGCACAGTTCAACGCCGTCCAACGTCGGCAGCTGCCGGCGTGAGGACTCCGGCAGCACGCAGCGGGAGAAGCCCAGTTTGATTGCCTCGCGCACCCGCACGTCCGCTTGACTCACGGCACGCACTTCGCCGGCCAGCCCAACCTCGCCGATCAGCAGGGACCGGGCATCGATCGGCTTATCCAGAAAACTGGAGGCCACCGCGGCCACCACGCCGAGATCCGCCGCCGGCTCGGCGACGCGGATCCCGCCGGCAACGTTGACGAACACGTCATGGCCGAGCAGATGCAAGCCCATCTTTTTCTCGAGCACGGCGATCAACAGGGCCACACGGTTGGAGTCGATGCCGAGTGTCGTCCGTCGCGGCGTTCCCAATGATGTGGGTGAGACCAGCGCCTGCACTTCGACTAGAATCGGGCGGGTGCCTTCAAGCGTGGCGATCACCACCGATCCCGGCACCTCCACCGGCCGTTCGGCAAGAAACAGTTCGGACGGGTTCGAGACGGGCTGTAAACCATCCTCGCGCATGGCGAACACGCCAATTTCGTTGGTCGAGCCAAAGCGGTTCTTCACCGCGCGCAGGATTCGGAACGCATGCCCGCGGTCGCCTTCGAAGTACAGTACGGTGTCGACCATGTGTTCGAGGACGCGCGGTCCGGCGAAGGAGCCGTCTTTGGTCACGTGACCAACCAGAAAAGTGGCCAAATGGCCCGCTTTCGAAAGCAGGACGAGCTGGCCGGCACTTTCGCGAACTTGACCAATGCTGCCGGGCGCCGAACCCAGGCGTTCGGTGAAGACTGTCTGGATGGAGTCGATGGCGAGCACCGAAGGGGCGATCTTCTTGGTGTGGGCAATGATGCGCTCGAGGGATGTCTCCGCCAGCACGAGCAGCCGGTTGCCGGCCTCGCCACCGCCGATTCCCAGCCGGTCGGCGCGCATACGAATTTGCTGCGGGGACTCTTCTCCCGAAACGTACAGCGTGGTGCCCCCGTGCGCCAGTGCCGCGAGCGCCTGCAGGACCAGCGTCGACTTGCCGATTCCAGGATCGCCGCCGATGAGTACGACCGAACCAGGCACGACGCCCCCACCCAGCACGCGATCGAGTTCCCCAATGTGGGACAGGCGCCGGTCGTTTGTGGTCCCCGCCACGGCCGTAATCGGTCGCACCTCGGAAGGGGTCTCAGCGGCCGAGTAGCGTCGGGTCTCCGGCACCGCCGCGACGGGCTCTTCAACCAAGGTATTCCAGCCCTGACAATCGGGGCAGCGTCCCAACCAGCGCGGCGACTGAAATCCGCACGTTTGGCACGCAAATACAGTCCGAGGTTTCGGCACCGACGCCGTATAGCATAAAGACGGTCAGCCGGTGAGCGGGCGCACCACACTCCGCCGCCTCTGGACTCGTACTGCAGAGCATGCGATTTGTCGATCCGATGCTGCCTCAGGGCTCAGCACTCAGGACTCAGGACTGATACTGTCGATGGATTTTGCGTTTTCCGAAGAGCACGAGCTGTTTCGCAGCAGCGTGCGCAAGTTCGCTGAGCGCGAGTTGGCGCCGCACTACCAACGGCATGACCGCGACAAGACCTTTCCGGAGCGGCAACTCAAGGCATGCGCCGAATTGGGGTTGCTGGGCTTGCGCATCCCCGAAGCGCTGGGCGGTAGCCCGCACCCGTATCTGAGCAGCGGTATTGCGGCCGAAGAATGCGGCCGGGCCGATTTCAACGTCGCCTATTTCCCGCTGATGTTCGGCCTCATCGGCGAGTTGCTGGCGCGCTATGCCGGCCCCGAAATCCAGCGCGCGTGGCTGCCCAAGATGGTTGCGGGAGAGATAGTGGCGGGTTTGGCGCTCACCGAGCCGGGCGCCGGCTCCGACGCCGCTGGGCTGTCGTGCAAGGCCGAACGCGATGGCGACCACTACGTGCTGAACGGAGAGAAGTCCTCGATCAGCTTTTGCAGCCGCGCCGACATGATCGTGGTCTTCGCCCGGACCCGATCCGGTGCGGGGGCTAAAGGTCTTTCGGTGTTCTGTGTGCCGGCGGATGCCCCGGGTGTCTCCCGCGCGGCATACAACAGCATGGGGTCGAGGTGTCTCGGGCGCGGGTCGCTGTTTCTCGACGGTGTCCGCGTGCCGGTGGAGCAACGGGTCGGCGAGGAGGACGCGGGCTTCCGCATGGTGATGGCAACCTTCGACTACAGCCGAGCGGTGATCGGCCTGATGTGCCTGGGCGCCGCCGCTGCCGCGCTCGAGCGCACGTGCGAGCACGTGAAGCAGCGCCGAGCGTTTGGCAGGCCGCTGGCAACCTTCGAGGGCGTGTCGTTTCCACTCGCCGAGCATCTCACCTACGTCGAAGCCGCCCGTCTGCTGTGCTACAAGACGCTCTGGCTGCGTGATCAGGATCTACCCCATACGACGGAAGCGGCGATGGCAAAATGGTGGGCACCCAAGGTGGCGGTGGACGCATTGCACGATTGCCTGCTGCTGCATGGCCACTACGGGTACACGGATGAATACCCCATCGAGCAGCAACTCCGGGACGTTATCGGTTTGGAGATCGGCGACGGGACCGCGCAGGTGTCGAAGATCGTGATCAGCCGCGAAGTCTTCGGCCGCGAGTTCAAGCCGTACTGAGGTCGTTCATCGTGATTCGGGCGCGTGAATCGGTCAGTGTATTCCATGCTACGAGCACGATTCACGAGCACGGATCACGCTAATGGAATTCCGCACCATCCTGCGGCACGAACGCGATGCCGTGCTCGATCTCCTGAAGCAGTGGTGCGGAGATCGGGAGTTGTTTGCCCGCTATTTTCGCTACGATCCCGGCTTCCGGGACGACCTGTGCTTTGTCGCCGTGGACGAGGGGCGCATCGTCAGCACCTTGCAGGTGTTCCGCCGGCGTGTCCGCATCCGCGGCGCGGTACTGGAAGTCGGCGGTGTCGGTAACGTCTTCACCGCAGAGCCCTACCGGGAGCGCGGCCTGGCATCGGAGCTCCTCGGCCGTGCGATCAAGGCCATGGACGCACACGGTTTCGACCTGTCGCTGCTCTTTGCCCTGCGCTTGCTCTTCTACAGCCGACACGGCTGGCGCGCCCACGTCCGCCATCTGTTGTTCATCGATCCGGCGGACGTCGGAGGGTCGGGTTCCTACGCCATCACCCCGTTCACTCCATCCGACCTCGCCACCGTGATGGACGTCTACGAAACCTCCAGCGCCGCGTTCAGCGGGCCCACCGTGCGCGATCCGGCCTATTGGCACGGGCAGCTGTGCTTTGCGGGTAACCCCGACGAAGACTTCCTCGTGGCGCGGGCAAGTGATCGGATCGTCGCCTACATGCGCGGCACGCCGCTGTACGATTTCTATCAGATCATCGAACACGCCTGCCTGCCCGGTCACGAAGATGCGCTCACGCAGCTGGTGTGCTGCCTTCACGGCACCAAGGCCCGGACGTTGCCAGGGACGATCACGCAGCTTGCCATTGCGCCAACCGTCCGGCAGCAGTTGCAGGAGCGAGGCTTGGCGGTGCGCACCGTCGAGGACGTCTTTTGGATGTGGCAGATCATCTCGCCTGAACGGGTGGCGGTGAAGTTGGGTATGCAGCCGGCAGACCTGGCGGCGGAGGACCTCCTCTTTCGCCTGCTGCCCCCGGAGCAATCGGTGTACTGGATCGCCGACCGGTTTTGACTGTCAGTGAGTTGATGGCGTAGCCAAGCTGGCTGTCCGTTCTCAGGGCTTCTCGCTATAAGTATGTCGTTTGCTGGAGGGGAGAACGCATGCGGCTGCTACACACGATGATTCGCGTCAACGATCTCGATGAATCGCTGCGGTTCTATTGCGAGCGCCTGGGGATGAAGCTGCTGCGCAAGCAGGACTATCCGGGCGGCCGATTTACCCTGGCGTTTGTCGGCTACGGCGATGAGGCTGCCAGCTCCGTGGTCGAACTCACCTACAACTGGGACACGCATCACTACGACACGGGGACCGGCTTCGGGCATCTGGCTATCGGCGTGTCCGACATCTACAAGACCTGCGATGAGTTGCGCGCCAAGGGCGTCAAGATCGTACGGGAGCCCGGTCCGATGAAGCACGGTGGCACGGAGATCGCCTTCATCGAAGACCCCAACGGCTACCGCGTCGAGCTGATCCAGAGGTCCTGAACCATGTACCGCTCCGCTCTCACGCTCTCACTCTTCTATGCGCTCTCGTGTTTGTCTCCGGCGGCGGTTGCCGTGGCTCAGGAGTCACCGGCGCAGTGGCTGGCGCGGATTTTCGATCCGGCCACGTTGCGCATAGCCCCATTTCCAGGGGCGGCGCTCAACCGCAAGCTCAGTGTCGACGCTATCCAACTCGAGCGCGGTGGCAACAAGCGGATCGCCATCTTCATCATAACTCCCGACCAGCTGAAAGCAGCAGCGGAGCATTTCGAAAAACAATTCGGCGTGCCGCCGCAGGTCACCGGTGAAAACAGTCCCTTCGTCACGTACACCTTCGACTTCGCCTCCCAAGGGCCGGCGCAGCTGAAGGGGCTGAGCGTGGTGATTACCCGCTCGCCATTCGTGGACAAGAAGGGCCAGATCGTGATGGAGTACCTGCCGCCTGCCGGGCAGGATGCGCCTGCCAAGTAAAGGAAGTATCGAACCCATATGAATCGAGTGGTCGTGCATTACCACGAGATCGCGTTGAAGCGCGGCAACCGGCCGGCGTTCGTCAGTCGGTTGGTTGACAACATCGGCAGAGCGCTGCGGGGCACCGGCGTCAAGCGCGTGCGTTCCGTGCCGGGACGCGTAGTGGTAAATCTCACCCCGCAGGCGGACTGGCCGGAGATCAGCCGTCGCCTGCAACGGATATTCGGGATTGCGAACTACGCGCTCTCATGGCGCGCCGAGCGTGACATCGACGCCATCACCACCAGGGCACTCGAGGCCATTGAGGGGCGGCACTTCGCCAGTTTTGCCGTACGAGCCAAGCGCGCCGACAAGAGCTTCCACCTGCCGTCGCCGGAGATCGGCCGCGTCGTGGGCAGTGCGGTAGCGGAACGCAGCCACGCTACCGTCGATCTGAAGCATCCGGAACTGACGATCAACATCGAGGTGTTGCCGCGTGAGGCGTTCGTAGCGCTGGAACGGCTCCCAGGTCCCGGTGGCTTGCCCGTCGGCGCGAGTGGTACGGTGCTGGCGTTGATTTCCGGCGGCATCGACTCGCCCGTCGCTGCCTGGCGCATGCTGCGACGCGGCTGCCAAGTCGCGTTCATCCACTTTCACGGCGCTCCGTACCAGGACCGCAGCAGTCGCGACAAGGTCGCGGAGCTGGTGCAGGTGCTGACGCCGTATCAGTTCGAGTCACGCTTACACCTGGTGCCTTTCGGGGAGATTCAACGGCAGATCGTGAGCCAAGTCTCCCGCCCCCATCGAGTGGTGCTCTACCGCCGCATGATGCTGCGCATCGCGGAGGCAGTGGCCAAATCGATTGGCGCCAGCGCGCTGGTCACCGGCGAGAGCTTGGGCCAGGTGGCCTCGCAAACGCTGTCTAACCTGACGGTGACTGAAGAGGCGACCTCGTTGTCCGTGTTCCGGCCGTTGATTGGCATGGATAAGGCGGAGATCACGGCGCAAGCGCAGCGGATCGGTTCGTTCGAGATTTCGATCCAGCCGGATCAGGATTGCTGCCTGCTCTTTGTGCCACGGCATCCCGCCACGCGAACCACCATCGCGGAGATTCACGAGTCCGAACGCCGGCTGGATATCCCGGCCATGGTTGCCATGGCGTTAGACAACCTGTCCGTGCAGGACTTCGTCTTTCCCAAGCCAACTGCACGCGAGCTGGCCGTCGACGCTGTCGACTCCACCGCAAGCGTGCAGCGCTGACCCGCCGAGAGGGTGCTCACGGGCCCGGTGCCCCACCCTTGGCCGACGCCAGGAAGAAGTTTCGCGACCAGACGCTGCAGCCCCATGCGTGGTGGGCCTGAAACCTCTGCCAATCCTTGCAGCAAATCCGGACCGCCGGCCCACGGCCCGATGTGATTTGCCGAAGCGTTTGATCCGTCGTTGGCTGGAATGGCCCTTGCTCACCAAGCGGTCGCCAGGGTGGCGTGTTGCCATGACAGAGGTTCACCGACAGCAGATTCTCCGCATGGAGGCAACGATCGCACAGCTTCGCCTCGGGGTCGTGTTGCTGCTCGCTGCCGCATTCTTGTCCGAGAACACGCCGCACGCGCCGAGCCATGGGCTGCTGACCGGGATCGCAGTTGCAGCGCTGGCGTATGCCGGCGTGGTTGTGATCGGGGAACCATTCCGGCGCTTGCCGCTCATCTGGTGGGACGTCATCAGCGGCTTTGTCGACTGGGGCTTCATCACCGCTTTGATCCTCGTTGCCGGTGGGGCTCGAAGCCAATTCTATCTGTTGTACTTCCTCTCGATTCTTTCGATCGCCATGCGTTACGGCCTTCGCGAAGCCCTGATCGCGGGGATGGGCACCGCACTCGGCTATCTCCTTGTGGTGCTGGCGATGTCCGAGACCTTACAGCCGAAACGTTCCGCCTGGCGTGCTGGAGCCCACCTCCATGTCATCGGATCTGGTTGATGCCTAGAGCAGCGTCTACCAGATCCGAAAGGCCTGCCCACCGTGAGGACTGCTGGTTGGGCCGAAGTTCAGCAACGCAGGTCAGCAGACGCAGCCCTCGTCAATGACCCACGGCGCGAAGGGCAGGCCGGAGAGCAACTCGTTGCCGCTCGGCGTGATGAGCAACGGTCGTTCCAGCCTGAAGCCGGCCACTCCCGGCCGGTTGCAGACGATGGCGATCTCCTGAACGTAATTCGGCTGCAGCTCGAAGTTGGGATCGGTCGCCAGGGGGTCATCGCTGGTGACGACGCACGGGAACCACTCGTGTCCGAAGTGCCCGATGCCGTGACCGTAGCCGGGTAGGACGACATCGGCCCATCCCTTGTTGGCCACGAACTCCCCCATCTGCATCGCCACTTCACCCAGGCGCTTGCCGGGCTGCATCAGCTCCACCAGCTGGTTGCACGACTCGACGTAGGCGCTCGCGAGGTCGCGCTGCGCCGCGGTCGGTTTGCCCATGATGGCGTTGTGCGCCACGTCGCCGAGCATGAGACCGTACATGGCGTGGATGTCGAGGATCACGGCTTCGTGGCACTGCACCAGCTTGCCCGTTGCCGGTGTGCACCCGCCCATGGGGTAGGCGGTCCGGTAGCCCGAGGCGATTTCCATCCCGCCGGTGAAGGTCCAAGCGAACTCGCTGCCAGCCTCGCGCGCCGCGCGTTCGGCGATGCCGGCAATATACTGCTCCGAGATGCCGACCCGAAGCTCATCGCGGATGGCTTCGATGGCGTGGTCGCAGATCGCGGCCGCTTGACGGAGCAGTTTCACCTCTGCGTCCTGTTTGATCAGCGTGACCCGGTCGATGATGTCGACCGCATTGACGACCGTGGCCTGCGGCAGCGCCCGAGCCAGACGCTCGTACTCCTCATGCGTGATGTAGCCGTCGGGGAGATAGCTGGAGGTGCCGCTTTCGATGGCGATGGTGCCCTTGTGCAAGCCGAGCGCGCGGATGTAGCTCGCCGCCATGTCGACCAGCCCTTGTCCGGGGAACGGACCGTAGGCGACGACGTTGTCCAACCAACTGTCATCGGCGACGCGTGCCGCGTCCATCATGAGCGTGATGACCTGCGGCGCACCCTTGGCGGGGATCACGGTGGCACTCCGCCACGGGCAGAAGGCGCCGGAGACGTGGGTGACCGTTTTCAGGCGCGTCCCGAAGAGCGATCAATCCCGCGCTGCTGCAGCGGCGCCTGGAGGTTTTCAATGCGCTTGCGGTAGTCGATTGCGACCTGCATGAGAGATCCTTTCTTTCTCTGGGAGCGCGGACGGCCAGTCTGCGCTCCTAGGCATTCACTGCGGCATGTGACGTTCGTAGATGCGGTCTTCCAGGCGCAGGTACCCGCGCACGGCTTGACCCAACACGAATCGCAGCGGCTCGGGCGGCCACGGAATGGTGCGACGGTTGACGAACCACATGCTGGTGAGGTCGGTCTTGCGCCCGCAGAGCAGGTCCGCCAGGGTCCGCCCGTTGAGGTGAGTCAGCGAGACGCCGTGTCCCATGCAGCCGAGGCTGTAGAGGGCGCGCGGATCTCCCAGTTGGCCGATGTCCGGCACCATCTGCGTGGGGACCGACACCGGCCCGCCCCAACGATGCGTGAAGCGCACGCCCTTGAGGCCGGGGAAGAGGCGCACGACGTCATTCTCGAGGTCGGCGAACACGCGCGCGTTCAGATCCCGGTCGAGGTCGCGTCCATAGGACAGACTCACATCGCTGCCGCCCATGGCCAGACGGTTGTCGATGGTCAGGCGGAAATAGTGCACCAGGTTGCGGGCGTCTTCGATCCCCTGCCGGTTCTTCCAGCCGATTGTCCCGAGCTGTTGTGGCGTCAGTGGCTCGGTGACGACCATATGCGTGAAGGCCGGTGACTGTTTGGAGTGTAACTCCGGAATGAGATGGGAGTAGGCATTCGTGGCCAGAACGATCTTGTCGGCCATCACGACGCCGCCGGGCGTGCGCAGCCTGAAGCGGGGACCACGCTGGATCTCCGTAACCGGCGTGCGCTCGTACACCGTGGCGCCGAACTGCTGTGCCACTCGCTTCAACTCGCGCACTTGCTTGGCGGGATTGAGCAGCCCGGACCGCGGTTCCCACCAGGCGCCCAGAAACAGGGGAGAGTCCACCTCGGCACGCACTTGATCGGCGTCGAGCCAGGTGATGCCGCTGATGCCCATGTCGCTGAGGATCTGCAAGTCATGCTGGATGCGCTTGACGTAGCCGGGCGTGGTGGCAACGCGCAGGAAGCCGGGAAACCAGTAGTCGGACTGCATGTTGTGCTCTTTGATGAGCGCATCAACGTAGTCGACGGCGCGCTCCATGTATTTCTGCGCCTCAACCGTGCGTTGCTGTCCGAAAAACAGTTTGGTGATGGCAGGTTCGAGGCCGAACAGCGTCATCGAGAAGCCGCCGTTGCGCCCGCTGGCGCCGTAGCCGATGACCTCGGATTCCAGAACGGCAACGTTCACGCCGGAATCGTCCCGGCGCAGGTTATAGGCCGTGGACAGCCCGGTGAAGCCGCCGCCGATGATGGCGACATCGACACTGATATCGCCCTGCACCGGCGGATTGGGCGTGTAAGGCCCGTAAGTCGCGAGCCAGAACGACTTGTCACTGTGATCCGTCGAAGAGTTCATACTTCCTCCGTGTGCTGACACCGGTGGTGGAATAGGCAGCGTTAGCGCACTCCCTTCCTGCCGGTTGGTAGGACCAATATGCATGGCGCCGCTCAATGTCAAAGATGACCGAGGTCAGCTCTACGCCGCGAATACCTCCACGGGTATTCCATTCACCACACTGGTGCCGGAAGGTTCATCGAGGAGATACTCGTCCGCAAGCTGGTTGGCGTTCACCCCCGGCTGCTGCTGCGTGGCGACCGAGAGCCGCGTTCCGGGCGCGGTGTGGCCGAAGCCGTGGGGCAGGGAGACGACGCCGGCCATCATCTCATCACTGATCTCGACCTCGGCGGACACCTCGCCGGCGCGCGAGCGTACCAGCGCACGCCCACCCGTGCGCAGGCCGATTCGCTCTGCGTCGTCCGGATGCACGAGCAAGGTGCAGCGGTTCCGCCCCTTGGCAAGCACCTCGACATTGTGCAGCCACGAGTTCATGTTGCGCAGCTGTCTGCGGCCAACCAAGAGGAGGCCCTGGTGTGTGCTGCTTTCGGTCAGGGCGCCTCTGAGCCGTTCGATGTCGCGCACCAGCAGCTCGTGAACCAGTGAGATGCGACGCCCCGGGGTCCTCAAGATGTCGGGCAACCTCGGCTGCAACGGGCCGAGGTCGATGGCGTGTGGAACCTTGCTGATCTTCGCCAACGACAGGCCTTCGGCATCATCGTCGAAGCCGTCGCCATACGGGCCGGTACGCAGCAGTATGTCGAGCAGGCGTTCCGGTCCGCGTCTGGTCCCGAGCTTGGCCCGGGCCACCTCCGGATTCACGTGCGGGCAGCGGGTGCCGGGCGCACCCATTAACGCCGCCAGCATGCCCTCGAACATGAAGTCGTCGTACGCGTCGACGGTGGTGTCGTTGAGCCGGGCGGCGATCTCCATCATGACGGCCCAGTGCGGTTTCGCGTCGGACGGTGGCGTGAAGATACGCGGCGAGTAACGGACCATGTTACGGATGGAGGTGGATTGGAACAGGAAGTCGAAGTTGGTTTCCTCAAAAGCGGTTGTCGTCGGCAGGATGACGTCGGCGTGCCGCGTCGTTTCGTTGAGGTAGATATCGATCGAGACCATGAAGTCGAGGCTCGCCAGCGCGCGCGAGAGGCGCTCGCCGTTCGGCGTGGAGAGGACCGGGTTGCCGACGACGGTCACCATGGCGCGAATGCGTTCATCGCCGGCCGAGTCGATCTCCTCGGCCATGACGGCAACGGGGAGCTGTCCGTCGAATTCCGGAAAACCGCGCACACGCGAACGAAAGCGCGCGTAGGGAATCGGCCCGGTGTCCTGGTCGACCGGCTCAGCCTGCCCGGTTGCGGGCCGCGGAAACATGAAGCCACCGGGACGATCGAGGTTGCCGGTGAGGAGGTTCACGACATCAATCAGCCAGCTTGCGAGCGTCCCGAATGCGACCGTGCAGGTGCCCAGACGCCCATAGCACACGGCGCGTTCGGCGGCGGCGAAGTCGCGGGTCAACTGCCGGATGGTCGCGGCGTCGATGCCCGTGACCGTGGCGACGGCTTCGGGCGGGAAGTCGTGCGCGAGTTTCCTGACGTCGTCAATCCCGTCGGTGAAGTCCGCCAGCCGCCCCGGACGCACCAGGCCTTCTTCGAACAGCGTATGCACCATGGCAAAGAGGAGGAACGCGTCGGTTCCCGGCCTGATGAAGAGGTGCTGGCTGGCGCGTGCCGCCGTCTCGGTGCGCCGCGGATCGACGACGACGCTGCGCCCGCCGCGCGCATGCAGCGCGCGCAAGCGGGCCTCCATGTTCGGCGCCGACATCAGGCTGCCCTGTGAGACGAGAGGGTTGCCGCCGAGGCAGAGGAAGAAGTCCGTGCGGTCGAGGTCGGGGATGGGGAAGAGCCAGGCGTCGCCGTAGAGGATCCGGCAGGTGAGGTTCTTGGGAAACTGGTCCACCGTTGCGCCCGAGAAAATGCGTTGCGAGCCCAGGGCCCCGATGAACATGGCAGACCACAGCATGGCGCCGAAATTGTGGCCGGTGGGATTGCCGATGTACGTGGCGATCGCGTCCGCGCCGTGTGCGGTGCGGATTGCCTTCAAGCGTGATCCGACGTACTCGAACGCTTCTTCCCAACCGATCTCCTCGAAGCCCTGACCGGTGCGCCGCAGCGGCCGGCGAATGCGGTCGGGATCCTCGTACACGGCCTGCGGCGCGAAGGCTTTGGGACAGAGATAGCCGCGGCTGCGCGGATCATCCGCATCCCCACGGATCGTGACGATCCTGTTGGTTCCGCGATCGACGTCAACGACGATCCCGCAACTTGCCTCGCAAATCGGGCACGAACGATGCACGCTCTCGACAGCCATGCGCACTTATTTCCCCCGGGTGCGCGGGCTGTCAAGCAGCGTGTCGGCAGCCTGATCGTGAGAGTGGCTGAAAGGTTCGGTCTGACCGGCACGCCTTGCTTGTGGCCCTTCCGCACCCCCTGACCGCTTAGGCGTCAACATTCTTGTGATTCGCCCCGCCCTGACACCGAGATGGCGGGTGACGGAGCGATGCCGCCTCCCAGGGCCACGATGAGCGATAGGCACACGCTTTGCTACTAGGACGTGACATGAAAGCGGCAACTCAGCACAAGTTCTACGGCCAAGTTCGTGGGCCACATGCGCCGTGGCTCGGGCTCGTCGCCATTGTTCTCGCGCTGCCAATGGTGACACCGCTGCTGGCCTCGGCCGCCGCCACACCAACGCCGACGCCTACGCGGACACGGACCAGCACCAAAACGCCCACCAACACAAAGACCCCGACCAGGACAAAAGCCCCAACCAGCACCAAGACACCGACCAAGACCCGCACACCCACGGTCACTCCCACACCATCGATACCCCCAACTCTGACGAGTTCGTCGACGGCCACGAGTACGCTCTCGCCGACGCTGACGCCGACCAGTAGCCCGACAGCGACACCGAGCGCGAGTGCCACGGCCACACCAACGAGTACGCCAACCAGCACGGCAACACCGACTGATACTCAGACACCGACGTCCACACCGACGGCCGCCGCAACGTCGTTTCCTGTCTGTCCGCTGGGCGGGGCGACTGTGACGGTTCGTGTGAACAATCCGACCGGGGTGCCCCAATCAGTCACCCTTGCCGGGAGCGTGCTGACCGCCTCGTGTATCGGGGGCGCGACCGGCTATGCTGCCACCGTCATCTGCGGCGTGGGCACCACCGACTGCCTCACCACGTCCGGACTCACCTCCGGCATCTGGACGCACCAGGTCAGCGTGGGGGCGCAGAACCAGTTCAGCAAGAGTATCGTGGTCGACGCGGACCCGAACGGAATCCCGAACACCATCTCTTGGGTTGTCTTCTCGACGGTTCTCAGCGTCGACCGAACCGACGACGTCGCCACGAATCCCACCCCGCAATGCCCAAGCGCGCCGGGCACCCAGACTTGCACCCTGCGGCAGGCCATGTCGGCTGGGGCCACCGCCGCCGCCCCGCTCTTGATCCAGTTCGACCCGACGGTGTTCCCTGCCGGGACACCGACCACGATTCAGTTAACCCAGTCGACCAGGCTAGCGATCGCCGGCGCCCAGATGACGATCGACGGAACGGATCCCAATGGCGATCCAACTTTCCCCGGCGATCCGTACAATCGCATTGTGCTCCTCCCCGCTAACGGCGCGACGTTCGTCTTCTCCAATCAGGGCGCGCGCCTGGCGGGACTCTTTCTCCAGCGAGCGCTCCTAGCGGATGGCGCGACGCCGGGTGACATCATCACCTTCAACGGCAGCGGCGGCCAGACGCAGCAGAACGTCGTCGCCAACTGCAAGATCGACGGCGGCGGCAGCAGTCTGACGACCAAGTCGACGGCGCACGACTGCGTCGAAGGGTTCGGCGGGGCCGGTCTCAACTGGAGCAGTGCCAACCTGATTCAAAACACCGAGCTGACCGCATGTCCCGACAAGGGGGTCAAGGCCACCACGTTGGCTTACCTCACCGTGCAGGACAGCTGGGTGCACCACAACATCGGCGGCGGCATCCAGGCGACCCTCAGCGGCAACGTCGAGGCGGATCGTAATGTCATCGAGTTCAACGGATACAATGCGACGGTGCAGGTGTTCACCAACGGGAACGGCGTTGCCGCGAACGGTGCCAACGCGGTCGTCGCCCCGACCACACCCGACACGCCGTCGGTTCTGCAGACCAACGGCAATGTCTTGCGCAACAACAGCTCGCGCGGGATCTCGGTGCAAGAGTTGTCTGACGCCGTAATCACCAACGACTTCACCTGCGGTGCGACCAACAGTGCTGCAAGTGGCCAGAACGGGATCGCCATCTTCAACAGCACGACCAGCCCGGCCTCCGCCATCGTCAGAGGAACCGCCAGCGTCTACAACGGCCGCAACGGGGCCACCATCACCGACCAATCAACCGGCGACTTCGGCCAGACTAGCCCTGACGGCGGGAACAACGCGTTTACGCAGAATGCCACGAATGCCGCTCTCGGCGGGCATAACTTCGACAACTCCACTAGCCCGCAAACCACCCTTCCGGCGCCGGGTAACCAGTGGCAGCACTGCTACGCCGACCCGGCGAATCCGGCGGCGACCTGCGACGGGAACATCAGCCTCGACATCAACGGGCCTGTGAGTGTTTCCCCGCCCCAGCCGTACCGGGCGGACGGGAACACTCTGACGGTTGTGATTCAGAGCTTCGCGCCCACCAAGGCGACGGCCGGAGACCTCGTGCGCATCACGGGCAGCGGCTTCAACGCGATCGACGGCTACCCACCGGGCGGCGATTGCACGACCACCGTGCAGCAGAGCAACTCGTGTAATCCCATCGCCGGCACTTGCGTTCAGTACGAAGCGTCTCCGGAGCAATGGGTGGACCTCCCGGTGCAAGCGGTGACGCCGGCCGAGATCGTGGTGCGCATGCCCCCCGGGACCACATGCGCGCAGCCCGTCACCGTTCGCGTGCAGCGGCTCGATGACACGGGGGCCATCGTGACCGGGACGAAAACGTTCTGCACCAACTCTTAGGCCCGATCGCTCGTGCTCCTCGTCTCATAGCGCCGGCGCTCACGAGGCGCGCTGGTTGGGTAACCCGGTCACTCAATTACCCGGGCGGCGTGGAAACCGTCCCAGATGGCGTTGAGGATGTTGCGTGGCTTGACGCAGTCGCCAATGGTAACGATCTCCGGTGCGTGCTCTTCGAGCGCATCACGCAGAGTGAGGTCCGGCTGAAATCCCGTAGCGATCACGATGGAGTCCGCTGCCAGTTCTTGCTGGCCGCCATCACGTTCCACCACTGCCCCGCCTGTGGTGATCTTGACGAGCTTCGTGTTCGTCAGCACCTCCACCTTGCTGTCGGCCAGCAACGTGTGAATCGCCAGCATGGTGTTGGCGTTCTTTCCTTCCGGGATCAATTGGCCCGCCATTTCGACGATGGTGACCTGTTTCCCCTGTTGCGCCAGGTGGGCGGCGGCCTCGCTGCCGCACAAGCCGCCGCCGATCACGAGCACGCGTTCTCCGACCGACTTTGTCCCTTCGAACAGGTCCACGGTGCTCAAGACGTGACCGAGTCGTACGCCGGGAACGTCCGGCAGCTTGAACTGCGAACCGGTGGCGACGATCACCACGTCAGGCTTGTGCTTCCGAACCAGCTCGGGAGTGACTTGCTTCTTGAGTTCGACCTTGACGCCGGCTTTCTCGACCTGTGTTGAGAGATATCGGATCAACGGCTTGATGTTGCCCTTGAAGTCCGGGGCGGCAGCGAGTCGCAGTTTCCCGCCCAGCCGGTCGCTCTTCTCCCACAGCGTCACCTTACACCCGCGGGCCGCTGCCACCCGAGCCGCTTCCAGTCCACCGGGCCCGCCGCCGATGACGAGCACGGATTTCTTCCGCTCAATCGGTGTGGGTGCGTACTCCTTTTCCCAGCCGGTCTGAGCGTTCACCGCGCAGCTGAGATGCAACGGATTGAGACAGCCCTCGTTGCAGGCGATGCACGGCTTGATGTCATCGTCCCGGCCGTCTTTGGCCTTCTTGGGCCAGTCCGGATCGGCCAGCAGGGGCCGCCCCAGTGCAACGAAGTCCGCCTTGCCTTCTTCCACGACCTGACGGGCAATCGCGGGATCTCCCAGCTTTCCGTGCGCGATGACCGGGAGCTTGACGACGCGTTTCACGGCTTCGGCCAAGGCGATCTGGCAGCCGGACTTCTCGTACATGCTCGGGATGACGCGGTTCCACACTTCGTAGCAGCCGCCATCGATGTGCAGCGCATCGACCCCGGCCTGCTCCAGCCGTCGGGCAAGCTCCAGGCCTTCTTCGAGCCTGCGCCCGCCGGGGATGTAATGGTCGGGGGTGAACTTGTAGATGATCGGGCAATCCGGGCCCACCGCGTATCGGGTGGCGCCGATGAGTTCCATGGTGAACCGCAGTCTGCCGTTCAGGTCACCGCCGTACGCATCGGTGCGCTTGTTCCACAGTGCCGTCTGGAACTGATCGATCAAGTAGCCGCCGTACCCTTGAATCTCGATCCCGTCAACGCCGGCCATCTTCGCCATGCCAGCGGCCGTCGCGAAGGACTTCACAATCTGTCCGATTTCCTCGACCGTCAGCGCTCGCGTCGAGATGGCTGGATTGTAGAAGCACGGCAGGACGGAAGCCGAAATCGGGGGAATGGGATTGCCCTCGAGGTAATTCACTCTGCCGAAGCCGGCCGTCAGTTGTAGGACGAGCTTCGAACCGTAGTGATGCATGGCGTTGCACAACTCGTACAAGCGTCCCATGAAGGAAGGGTTGGTGAGCCGGGGCAAGAAGTGAGCGATGCCGCCTTCGATGTCGGTGTTGACGATGGCGGCGCCGGTGATGATCATGCCCGTGCCACCCTTGGCCCGAGCAGCATAGAAGTCGATCAACCGGCGGGAGTAGCCGAAATCGGCATCCGGGAGCCCGCTCGTTCCCATCGGAGCCATGGCAATTCTGTTCTTGACCTCCATGCTTCCGATTTTGGCTCGCTCGAACAGCTTCATGGTTGTGCCTCCTCTGCTGCGGATGTTGGCTTCAGAATGCGACGGGGGGCTCTTTCTCACAGGCGTACCGCGGTTGCAAGACACCGCGTCGCTCCTGTGCGTCGTGGACGCATCATGGCAACGCCTCGGTGATCCTGTGCCCTATGCAAGCCATGCCCGCGAGTTGCAGGGCGGCCCGGGCCAGTCGCCGGCATGGCCGCTCAGGCCAGATCGAACAGCAGAATCTCCGCAGGCGTGTCGGCGCTGATCCTGAGCGTTGAGGTGTCGCTCACTGACGCACCGTCGCCAACGGAGAGTGAAACGTCGTTGAGTGTGACCGTGCCACGAGCGACCTGCAACCAAGCGTGACGGTCGGGGCGGAGATCATGGATGACCTGGTCTCCGCGATCCAAAAGAGCGGCGAAGAGGTTCACGTCCTGGTGGACCGTCACCGAGCCGTCACGCCCGTCACGTGATGCGACCAGGCGCAACCTCCGTTGCCGCTCCGCAACCGCGAAGCTGCACTGTTCGTAGCCCGGTGCCAGCCCTTGGCCTTCCGGTAGAATCCAGATCTGCAGGAAATGCAGCAAGTCGGTCTGCGAGTGGTTGTGCTCGCTGTGGGTGATGCCTGTCCCCGCGCTCATGCGCTGCACGTCGCCCGGTCGAATCACGGAGCCGTTGCCGAGGCTATCCCGATGTTCGAGCGCGCCCTCTAGGACGTACGTGATGATCTCCATGTCGCGATGACTGTGGGTCGCAAAGCCTCTGCCTGGCTGCACTCGGTCTTCGTTGATCACACGGAGCTGGCGGAAGCCCATGTGCGCTGGATCGTAGTAGTCCGCAAAGGAGAAGGTGTGGAAGCTTTCGAGCCATCCATGTTGCGCGTGACCGCGTTTGTCGCCTGGCCGGATGGTGATCATTGGCCCGAGTATAAGCCCTTTTCTTCTCTTGATAAGAGGGGCGGAGACGAGATCTGCCGCTCGGGCCGGAATACGAGCCGTGCGCGCCGACCATGCGGATCGGATTTCACCCGCCAGCGCTCAACAGCAACGTGGGAATGCCCGCCGTACCGGAGCGCGCGGTGGCAACAGAGGTGCCGGGTTTGTGGCCGGGGCGGATGGCGCTGACATCAACTCCGTTCCGCAACAGACGAGTACGACACGCGTCGAGATCCTTGACCTGGTAGGCGACACCGGAGAGGCGGTCCGGACCGGCTGCGTTTGTTGGCTGTGGCAGCGTTCCCACGAATTCGAGGGTGATGCCACCGCTGCGGAAGAAGAGCATGCGTAAGCCGCGGGCGGGGAACTCACGGTCGAGTGCCAGGCGAAGATTCAATCGGTCGCGCCACAAGGCGAGAGCACGATCGAGGTTGGGCGAATGAACCACCACGTGGTCGATCGCGTTTGCCGCGTCGTCAGGGATTTCCGGCGCCGCGAGATCCAACGGCGGGCCGACACGT
Source organism: Candidatus Binatia bacterium (assembly GCA_036382395.1). Taxonomy (NCBI): domain Bacteria; phylum Candidatus Binatota; class Binatia (SeqCode); species Binatia bacterium. The sequence continues at coordinate 45,928 of DASVHW010000331.1, forward strand.
ACGGACAGACCGTGAAACGCATCGGACGTGCTCGGCCACGGTGCATTTGTCGGAGCGGTCGCCGCAAAACGCAGGACCTGCAGCCCCGGCGCTCCTTCCGCCAACTCCACCGCGCCGCGTCCGAGCTGGAACCGCCGCGTGCCGTCATCGAGCAGATACGCTCGCACCCCGAGCAGCAACTCGTATTGGCCTACGGCCTGACCGAGATCGGAGACCTG
>DASVHW010000332.1 GCA_036382395.1 Candidatus Binatia bacterium
AGGGAAATGCGGTCTCGAGCGCAGCAGGTCGCGCCTCGACAAGCGCCAGGCATGCCGGCAAGTCGCGCCGCCGCTGCCAGCCACGACACGCGTGCTGCGCTGGCGCAGTGACGGTTCAGTCGTGCCGGCGGTGTCGTCTTACAAGCCCGCGTCGGTCAGGAATTGTCCCGGGACCTAGCCCAGCGATCTGAAGGCTTCGCGGTGGAGCCACGCCAGCGTGAGTTCGAGCGCGGCGACCACAATGGCGAGTGGCAGACCGCCCGGTGCAAGGAACAGATGAAAGGCGACGATGTTTACGATCACCGGTGCGAGCATCACCAGAGCCAGGGGCACAAAGAAGCCAGTAAGGAGCAGCGCACCACCAATGATCTCGGTACTCATGATGAGCGGCAGCATGTAGCCCGTCGCCGCAAGTGCGCCGAAGAAGGCACCCGCGGCTGGTGGCTGCGCAGGCGTAGGAAGGAAGTGAAGCAGGCCGTTCATTCCGAAGACAAAGAAGATGAGACCGAGAAAAGTGCGCAGGATGATTGTGATCGTTCTCATGGTGTCCCCTTTCGCCACGAACCACTGATCCGTTTCAGACAGACGCCATACCAAATCCGCTCTCACGTCAATAATGCGTGCTCACAGATAGGGACAGCCACGAGGCTGTTTGTTTGCGACCCGCTCGGCGGCGGCGTAGTAAGGCAAGACCATGTGCGGCCGTTTCTCTCGCACGAGCGGGCGCGAGGTCCTCGCCGAGGAGTTCGGTGTAGTGCGGTTCGCAGACGTCGATTTTCGCCCACGATACAACATCGCGCCGAGTCAAACCGTCGAGGCGATTCTCCGTGACGGCGTGGAGAAGCGCCTCGAGCTCATGCGGTGGGGCTTCACTCCCTCGTTCGCGAAGGAACCGAAGCTCGCGCCGATCAACGCGCGTGCCGAGACGGTCGCCACCTCGCCGATGTTCCGTGATGCCTTTGGGCGACGGCGCTGCCTGATCGTCGCCGACGGCTTCTATGAGTGGCGCAAGGACGAGCGGCGGAAGACGCCGCACTTCATTCACCTGCGTTCCGGCCGGCCGTTCGGCTTCGCCGCTATCTGGTCCTCACACCCCGCGGCAGCGGGGACGCAGTTGGCGACCGGCGCGATCCTGACCTGCGCGCCGAACGAGCTCATGGTACCGATTCACAACCGCATGCCGGTGATCCTGCCCGCAGCCGCGCGCGACCGGTGGCTTGATCCGAGCGCCGGAGAGGACGATCTCCGAGCCCTGCTGGTGCCGCTCCCGTCCGAAGAACTGGAAGCCTACGAGGTTTCCACTTTCGTGAACTCGCCGCGAAACGATGCGCCGGAGTGTGTGCGCCGAGTTCCGAGCTGAGCGACGAGAGACTTAGCCGGCTGCTCTGAAAAACCCCAGCAAATGCTTCGACAGGCATGTCCTGAGCAACGTCGAAGGGTGCTCAGACCCTTTTTCAGCAACCTCTTGGAACGACAGCGTGGGGGCTCAGGCGCGCGCGCCGCCGGGCGTGAATTCGCAGCGCATGTGCTTGATGCCGTGAATGAAGAACGAGGTCAGCCGGTTCGGCTCGCCTGTCACATGCAGGTCCGGCAGGCGCTCGAAGATCTCGCGGAACATCACCGTGATCTCGCGCCGCGCCAGGTGCGCGCCGAGGCAGAAGTGCGGCCCCGGCCCGCCAAAGCCGACGTGCTCGTTCGGATCACGCCGCACGTCGAAGCAGTAGGGTTGCTCAAACACCGCCTCGTCGCGGTTGCCGGAGCAGTACCACAACACCACTTTCTGTCCGGCGCGGATGGGTTGCCCGCTCAGCACCGTGTCGCGCGTCGCCGTGCGGCGAAAGTGAATCACCGGCGTCGCCCAGCGGACGATCTCCTCCACCGCCCTCGGGGCGACCGCCTCGAAATCGGCCTGCCAGATGGCCCGTTGCTCGGGGTAGTCGCACAGCGCCTTCATGCCGTGGCTGATGGCGTTCCGAGTCGTCTCGTTGCCCGCGACCACCAGCAGCACGAAAAAAGAACCCAACTCCTGGCCGGTCAAGCGCTCGCCGTCGACCTCCGCGGTCAGCAGCGCCGAGGTCAGGTCGTCGGTCGGATGCTGGGCACGCACACGGCCGAGATCCTGCACCAGCTCCGACAGCTCGGCACCGGCCTGCAGCAGGGCCGGGATGATCTGCAGGGGCTCGGCAACGTACTCGGGATCGCCGGCGCCGAGGATGACGTTGGTGCGGTCGAAGACGAACCGGTACTGGCTCTCGGGGATACCCATCATGTTGCAGATGATCTGCAACGGCAGCGCCGCGGCGATCTCGGTGACGAAGTCGCCTTCGCCCTTGTCGATCACCGTATCGATGACGTGTGCGGCCGTTTGCCGCACGTCCGCTTCCAGCCGTTGCACCATGCGCGGTGAGAAGCCGCGTGACACGATACGGCGCAGCCGAGCGTGGCGTGGGTCGTCCATGTTGATCATCGAGCCGAAGAACTCGCTAAGGTCGCCCGGCAGGTCGGTGATGTTGGTGCCGTTCCCGGAGCGGAAAATGTCCGGCGAGCGGCTCACTTCGAGAATGTCGGCGTGCCGCGTGAGCGCCCAGTAACCGGGTCCGCGCGGAAACGGCAGCCCCTCGATGTACGGCTCCTCGTGAAAGGAGATCGGCCGCTCGGCGCGCAAGGTGGCGAAGGCCCCCTCCCGCTCCTCGATCGGTCGCAACCAGAACGCCTGCTCCGACAGGTTGATCTCATCAACCGACAGCACGGGCCTCGGCTTCATGGTTATGCTCCCTCGTTGTCAGTAGATGATGCTCTTATGCCACGGGGACCACGCTCGCGCCAGCCGGCCGGGCGTAAACCGCGTGGCTGCGCGTGGGCAGGCCATCATTCAAAAGGTCTGACCGAACGACAGGTACACCAGTCCCGTCTCCTCATCACTGAATCCGACATCGATCCGTGCCACCAGGGCGTTCGATAACGCGATCCGCAACCCGCCACCGTAGCTGTACTGGAAGTCGCTCAGAACGCGATCGAAGATGCTGCGGTTGATTCTGAATTCTTCACTGACGTCGGTATGATTGAGGAACACGCGCCCACCATCGCCGAACACCACGCCGTCCAGCTTCACGTGCCACAGATCAAAGAAGTCGAACTGCGTCAGGAGGCAGCGGAGCTCGCCGTTCAGCAGCACCCTCTCTTTGCCCAGGAACCGATGCGGAAAGAAGCCACGCATGCTGTCCTGGCCGCCCAGCTCCTCCAACTCCCAAAACGGGACCTCGTTATCGGGGCCGTCGATATAGGCACCGTTCGCGCGGATGCCGGCGATCAGGCGCTTGTCGAAAAAGGAACGCAGGTAGCCGACATCGACGACGTAACGGGTGAATTCAAAGTCGCTCAAGGCCGCCTTGTTGGTGTGCGCGACCTTGAGGATCACACGCCAGCCGCGCGTGGGCCGCATGACGTCATCGCGGTTGTTCCACACCAGCGATAAAGCCAGCCGGTTCGTCAGGCCGCCATTGATCCCCGTCATATCCGCGAACTTCTCCTGTGTCAGCGGCAGACCGTCTTTCCGCTTGCTGCGACCGATATCCACCCGGCGCAGCCCGACGGCGAGGTTGAAGGCCAGCTGATCGAACGGACGCCAGCCAACAACCAGACCGCCAGCCAGTTCCTGGAATTCGTGGGTCGACGGCAGATATGGATCCCGGCTCAAATCGTTGTTTCCGAGGCCGAAAAACTCACGCTGCGGATCGAAGTAGTACTTGCCGCGCAAGAGAATCAGCAACCGATCCTCGAGCAGATGCGGGGAGCCCAGGGACACCGACACCGACCGCTGCTGATTCATCGCATACGTCGCTTCGAAATCCAGAGTAGCGCCGCTCTGCAGGAGGTCGCGGTGCGCGAATTTGGCGCCGGCAAGGGCGCCCGTGTCGGGTGCATAGCCCAACTCCGGAAGAATCGCCCAGCTGCGGGATTGCGCCACCTCCCCGCGCCCGGTCGTCGGGTATACCGAAGGCAGGAAGTCGGAGATACTCTCTTCCGCTTCCAAATCCTCGAGCCCATGCGTGCGCTGGGCGGCAAGGACCAGGACCAGTGCCAACGTTACGCCGGCGATGCATGACGTTCGAGCAGCGATTCTTTATCTTTACCAAACTGCACCACGGTTTGGCTAGCCGCCCGTCGGACCTTTCGGAGGTTCGAACGGAGAAAGTTTCGAGCGCAACTTTGTAGGCTGATCTTCGTTGAATAACCAGGAGCGACAAGGGAGATGGGCATGGCTATTCTCGCCCTGGGACCGCTGGCGTTGATGCTCGCGTTGGTGCAACATACGGTGGCGGCCCATATGGATTTTGAGTTTTGTATCGGCCTGCCCTTCTTCGGGGCAGCGAGAGGTGTCCCGGGTCCGTTATCCGGTCTTCCGGCCTACGCTCGCCCCGTGTCTGTGCCGCTCGCGGAGGAGTCATGAGAAGGTTAGCAGCGATTTTGCTCATGGTTGCGGCGCTACTGCTCGTTCCTACAGCGCCGAGTCAGGCTCAGAGGGGGCATGGTGGTGGGCGTAGCGGCGGGCACGGCGGCGCTCTGGGTGGAGGGCGCGGCGGCGCTCTGGGTGGAGGGCGCGGCGGCGGTCTGGGTGGCTCGCACGGCGGCGGTCCGGGTGGCTGGCGCGGTGGCGGTCCGGGTGGCTGGCGCGGTGGCGGTTCGGGTGGCTGGCGCGGTGGTGGACATGGTGGCTGGTACGGGGGCTGGCGTGGCGGCGTCTTCCTCGGATCGCCGTGGTGGTGGGGCGGGCTCTATCCGTATCCGTACTGGGGCTACCCACAGTCGTACTGGGACTACCCACAGTCGTACTACGGCTACCCTCCCGTCGGTGTTGAGGAGGGGCCGTCGGAGTACATCCAGCAGGAGCCGGCGCCAGCGGCAGCGCCGCCGCAAGCATATTGGTACTACTGCGCCAGCGCCAAGGCGTACTACCCGAAGGTGCAGAAATGCCGCGAGGCCTGGATCAAGGTTCCGCCGCCACAGTAGAGGGGCCGGGGAGAGCGACAATGCGCAAATCGTGTTTTTTCCCAATCGCAGTCGGACTGCTGCTGACAGGATGCGTCGTTGTGCCGACTGGTCCGAGCGTGATGGTGCTTCCCGGCTACGGGAAGGACTTCGAGGAATTCAGAGCCGACGATGCGGTGTGCCGTCAGTGGGCGTGGCAACAGACCGGGGTGACGGCGGCACAGGCGTCGAACGACACCGCGGTCAGCGGAGCTGTCGTCGGCACGGTTGTCGGAGCGGCTGCCGGGGCCGCGGTGGGCGCCGCCTCTGGGCATCCGGCCATGGGAGCCGCCGTGGGCTCGGGACTCGGGCTGCTCGGTGGGACAGCTGCAGGCGCCGACCGCGCCGCGGGCGCACAGTGGTCGGTGCAGCACCGCTACAACAACGC
>DASVHW010000333.1 GCA_036382395.1 Candidatus Binatia bacterium
GATACTACCCAAGTCCCTGGCCACCACCATACGGGAGCCGGTCCCATCCACCCTCCTGGCACTACTGGCGATGGGGAAGTCTAAGTGTCGCTACGGCCGAACAGCACTGAACCTCAGCCACGTCAGTTTGCCGCGACCGCCCATAACTCCGCTCTAAGGCCGCCGGATCCACGTAATCCACTGCAGCGGCAGGGGCTTAGACAGCACGAGGGCTCGCCCAACGGGCGAGTTTTCGTTTGCCTTAATGTCTGGTTAGTGAAATAAGATTCAGATATGGCATCGGAACGCGAACAGACCCAACGTCGGCGTCGCCTGGTGCGCGAACAGGTGCGCGCCCTGAGCGCGGGGCCACTGATGCGTGGCTCGCTGGTGGACCGCGTGCGACGGTGCGGTCGTGCAAACTGCGCGTGCGCCAACGATCCACGCAAGCAGCACACGGGGAAGTTTCTCACGGTGCAGCTCGACGGGCGTACGCACGCCCTGCACGTGCGTCCCGAAGACGAGCCCCGGGTACGCGCGGCCGTCGGCGCGTACACAAGGCTGTGGAAGCTGATCAACGAGCTGACCGCGTGCGAGCTGGCGGATCTGAGGCGCGAAGCGCGCGAGCGCCGCCGGGCGCGGCGGCGGCGCTGAGATGCGCGTGGGGCTGCGCCGCAACGTGCGCCAGGGTATCCTGCCGTTCGTGTTTGAGCAGGCCGAGCGCGCCGACGTCACCGCCCGAGCGGGGCTGCCCCTGGTCGTTGAGACGATGCGAGCGCTGGGTGTGGCCGAGGTAGCCGCTTCACAGCTGCCGGCGCAGAAGCGCCAGCGGGGCTTTGCCCCCGCGCAGAAACTCGAGGCGATCGTGACGCTAATCGCGGCGGGCGGGGATCGTGTGGAAGACGTGCGAGTCCTGGCCGAGGACAAGGGGCTGGAGAAGCTGCTGGGCGTTGCGTTTCCTTCCCCTGACGCGCTGCTCGACTTTATCGGGCAGTTCCACGACCCCAAGTGTTGGGAGGATCGGCCGCCCGAGAAGAAGGCGTGGGTGGCGCCGGAGTCGGAGGGGCTACGGGCACTGGAGGCGGTCAATCGCGAGGTGGTGGAGCGCGGTGCCGAGCGGCGCGTGACGCAGGCCACCATCGATCACGACGGGACGATCATCGAGGCGCACAAGCGCGAGGCGACCGTCGCATACGAGGGAACACGGGGGTTCCAGCCGCTGGTGGCGGTGTGGGCGGAGCAGCAGCTCGTGGTGGCGGACGAGTTCCGGGACGGCAACGTGGCGGGAGGCGAGGACCCATTGAGCTCGGTCAAGCGAGCGTTCGCGAATCTGCCGCCGTGGGTGGTCGAGCGCCGCTTCCGTGCCGACTCGGCAGCGTACTACACGCCGCTGCTCAAGTATCTGGTGAGCGAAAAGATCGGCTTCGCGATCAGCGCGGACATGAGCAGGGAGCTGCGGGCGTGCTGCACCGCGGTGGCAAAGCGACGATGGGTTTTGCTCGATGAGCGCGAGCGGGAACAGGTCGACGTGGCCGAGGTGGAGTTCACCCCAGGGGACTGGCCGCGCGATGCGCGGCCGCTGCGCTACATCGCCTTGCGCTTCACGCCGCGCCAGCAGGAGCTTCTCGAGGGCAGGGGCGTCACCTATCACGCCCTCGTAACCAACCGCCACGACCTCGACGCGGCACAGCTGGTGCGCTGGCACCGGGAGAAGGCGGGCACCATCGAGCACGTCCACCGTGTAATGAAGGACGAACTCGGTGCGGGCGTGCTGCCGAGCGCGCGCTTCGGCGCGAACGCGGCATGGTTCCGTATGAACGCGCTGACCTTCAACGTGCTTAGCGTGCTCAAGCGGCGCGCGTTGCCGGAGCGCTTCCGGGACGCGCGTCCAAAGCGACTGCGCTACGAGCTGTTCACCCTGGCCGGCGAACTCGTCGTCCATCAGAGCCAGATCTCGGTGCGAGTGCCCGTCGGCGACCAGCGGCTCCAGGAGATCGTCGACGCGCGCGGCCACCTGCTCGCGATGTACCACGCTCGCCGCCGCACGTAGCTGCACCCAGTGCTCCCCGGCTGGCTGGCGGCTCCGCACGGCGCGCCGCAGAGCCTCCGCGTCCATCAGGGTGCCAGCGGGGGGCGGGGCGGGTCCTTAGAGCGGAGTTATGGTGACCCCGCGTTCCTTGATTCTCTGGAAGGAAATCGGTATTTGATTGGATTCTCGGCGTTTACCTTGCTCTGAAGCACAGACATGGGGACGGAGGCGGCGGGGCGGAGTACGCAGGCACGTAGCTCAGTGGGAGAGCGCTTCCTTGACACGGAAGAGGTCGGCGGTTCAATCCCGCCCGTGCCTACCAGTCCTCTTACCAAGACCGCCATGCAGAGTAGGCGCTGTAGCCGCTAGGGTCGCTCGAGAGACGCGAAATCGAAATGACTGATGACATGGCGAAGATTACCGTGACGAGGCCGGACGGCGTGCAACACCAAATCCAGGCTGGCACGTCCGCACGCGACGCCCTCAAAGCCTCTGGGAGTTTCAACAAGCACGTCATCGCCGGCAAGGTGAATGAGCGCGTCGTGGATTTGTCGGCGCCGCTCTCGGAGAGCTGCGTACTCGCACCGATCGCCATCGATTCGGCCGAAGGGCTCGATGTCCTACGCCATTCGACGGCACATCTCATGGCGCAGGCCGTCAGGCGCCTCTCCCCCCAGGTCCAGATCACCATTGGGCCGACGATTGCTGACGGCTTTTACTACGACTTCAAGCGCGACGAGCCGTTCACTCCGGACGATCTGAGCCACATCGAAACGGTGATGCGCGAAATTGTCTCGGCCAATTATCCGGTGCTGCGTGAAGAGATGCCGCGCCCCGCAGCCATCGACTTCTTCCGCGAAATGGGAGAGCACTACAAGGCCGAAATCCTCGAGGGCATTCCCGCAGACGTGGTGTCGTTGTACCGGCAGGGCGAGTTTCTCGATCTCTGTCGCGGCCCACATGTGCCGTCCACCGGCTGCATCAAAGCGTTCAAGCTCACCAGCATTGCCGGAGCGTACTGGCGTGGCGACGAGCGCAACGAAATGTTGCAGCGTATTTACGGGACGGCGTGGGCGAGCACCAAAGACCTGGACGCCTACCTCAAGCGGATCGAGGAAGCGAAACAGCGCGACCACCGCCGCCTCGGTCCATCGCTCGATCTCTTCTCGCTACACCCTATTGCGCCAGGCTCTCCCTTCTTCCACCCCAAGGGCACGGTGATCTACAACGCCCTCGTCGAATACATGCGCCGCTTGTACGGTCGCTACGGCTACACCGAAGTGATCACGCCCCTCATCTTCAAGACCGAGATCTGGCAAACCTCGGGACATTACGACGCCTTCCGCAACGACATGTTTCTGATGAAGGTCGAAGAGGAAGAGTACGGCGTCAAGCCGATGAACTGCCCCGGCCACTGCTACCTCTTCGCCACCCGCAAACACTCGTACCGCGATCTGCCGATCCGCTATGCCGATTTCAGTCGGCTGCACCGCTTCGAACGTTCCGGCACCCTTGCGGGGCTCACGCGCGTGCGCTCCATGGTGCAGGACGACGCGCACATCTACTGCACCCCTGATCAGCTCGATAGCGAGCTCGAAGCGTTCATCGCCCTGACACGAGAGGTGTATGGGGTCTTCGGCTTCGACCAGGTGGAGGTCACCCTGCAGACCCGGCCCGAAAAGTTTCTCGGCCGTATCGAGCTCTGGGATGCCGCCGAAGCGGCCTTGCGCCGCGTGCTGGAGCAGGCTGGCTATCCCGTCACCGTCCTCCCGGGCGAGGGTGCGTTTTACGGCCCGAAGATTGGGTTTGATTTCCGCGACGTGCTCGAGCGGTCGTGGACACTAGCCACCGTTCAGATCGACTGCGCCATGCCTGAACGCTTCGGATTGAAGTACGTCACACCGGAAGGTACGGAGGCGACTCCTGTGATGTTGCACCGCGCCGTGCTGGGCTCGCTCGAGCGTTTCATCGCCATCCTCCTGGAACATACGGCAGGCAAACTGCCGTTTTGGCTTGCACCGGTGCAGGTACGGGTGTTAACCCTCACAGAGCGACAAGACGGTTACGGCCGGCAAGTCACGGAGCGCTTGCAGCAGGCCGGCTTCCGGGCTGACCTGGACAACCGCAATGAGAAGCTCGGTTTGAAGATTCGCGAAACGCAGTTGGAAAAGGTACCGTACATGTTGGTGGTCGGTGACAAGGAAGCGGAAAACGGAACGGTGGCGCCACGCAGCCGTAGCGGCGAGACGCCTGCACCCGTACCGATTGATACGTTCATCGAACAGGTACGTCATGAGGCCGTGCCGGGCGCAGCGCACTGACACGTCAGCACTGGACGAGCGAGACTGAGCAGAGAAGGACGGAGACCCATGCCCAAACAAAAAACCAGTCGCGGTGCGGCAAAACGATTCAAGCTCACAGGAACCGGCAAACTCAAGCGCCGGAAGGCGTACCTGCGGCACATTTTGACGTCCAAAACCAGCAAACAAAAACGGAATTTGCGTCACAGCATCGTGGTGGACCCCACCAACGCCAAGGCCATCCACCGGCTGCTGCCTTACCTGTGACCTTGTCCTGACCGGACTGAGATGCTACAGGCGAGCTTCCTCTCAGGAGATCGAACATGCCACGGGTAAAAAGAGGCACCAAAGGGCGGCAGCGCCACAAGAAGATTCTCAAGCTGGCCAAGGGCAACGTCGGCGGCCGGCGCAAGCAATATCGCCAGGCGCGGGAGACGGTCGAGAAAGGCCTCACCTATGCGTACCGGGATCGGCGCGTGCGCAAGCGTGAGTTCCGCGGCCTGTGGATCGTGCGCATCAACGCGGCCGCGCGCCAAAACGGGCTGAGTTATAGCCAGCTGATGCACGGATTGAAGCAAGGCGGCGTGGGCGTCGATCGGAAGATCCTGGCGGATCTCGCCGCCCGCGATCCAGCCGGCTTCCAAGAAGTCGCGCAAATGGCCAAAGCGCACCTTGCCGCCTAGAGACACCACGCACCCGTCACCCTAGTGGCTCGTTAGCGAGATGGCAGCGACGTTTCGCCGGCACGCTGCGCTCTCTCAGATGCGGAGGCGGACCAGCGCGTGACCTGCCATCCATGAAGGCAACCCTCGAACGCATTCACCGCGACGCCTTGGCGGCCCTGGAGGCATCGCAGTCCGAAGCCGAAGTCGAGCAGCTGCGCATTCGCTTCCTGGGACGCAAGGGTGAACTCACCGAGGCCGTCCGCAGCCTTCGGGACGTGCCCAGCGCCGAGCGCCCCGCAGCGGGCGCGTACTTGAATGAGGTCAAGGACGACGTCGGGCGCCGCATCGAAGCGAGCTTGGCGGCACTACGGGTCGCCGCACGCGACCGCCAAATCGCCGCCGAGCGCATCGACGTCACCCTCCCCGGCCGCCACCACCTGCCCGGACACCTGCATCTGATCACCCAGACCCTTGAGGAAATGGTCGACATCTTCGTGGGGCTGGGATTCAGCGTCGCCCAAGGACCGGATATCGAGGACGACTACCACAACTTCACCGCGCTCAATGTGCCGCGCGATCATCCGGCCCGCGACATGCAGGATACTCTCTTCATCAGTGAAGAGTATCTCCTGCGCACGCACACTTCGCCGGTCCAGATTCGGGTCATGGAACAGCACAAACCGCCGCTGCGCGTCATCGCTCCGGGGGCTTGCTATCGCCACGATGACGATGTCACCCACTCACCGATGTTTCATCAGGTTGAAGGGCTCATGGTCGACCGCCGGGTGACTTTCGGCGACCTCAAAGGCGTGCTGACGCTGGCCCTGCAGCGCATCTTTGGCAGCCAGACCCCGCTGCGCTTTCGCGCCAGCTTCTTCCCGTTCACCGAGCCGAGCGCGGAGGTCGACATCGGCTGCGTGCTCTGCAACGGCCGCGATCCGTCCTGCCGTATCTGCAAGGGCAGCGGCTGGCTCGAGATCCTGGGCTCGGGGCTGATCGATCCGAACGTATTTACGGCGGTGGGATACGACCCGGAGGCGGTGTCGGGCTTCGCCTTCGGGCTGGCGGTGGAGCGCGTCGCGATGTTGAAACATCAGATCAGCGACATCCGCCTGTTCTTCGCCAACGACATCCGCTTTCTGCGACAATTCTAACCGATGCCGGGTTTCGCCGCATGAAGGTCACGTGGAATTGGCTCGCTGAATTTGTCGAGCTCCAACTGCCGGTGGCGCAACTCGCCGAACGGCTGACCATGGCGGGTCTCGAGGTCGAATCGATCGAGGAAACTGGGCGCGAACTGGCGGGCATCCTGTGCGCTGAAATCGTTCGGGTGCGGCCCCATCCAGAAGCGGATCGCCTGAGCCTCTGTGACGTACGGACGGGCCCCGACACGGCTTGGACCGTTGTCTGCGGGGCAAGCAACGTGCAGGCCGGAAGTCGGGTCGCGTACGCCCCGCCGGGGTCGACGCTGCCCGGCGGGCGCCGCATCGAGGCGGCAGAAGTCCGCGGCGTTTCTTCTGCCGGCATGCTGTGTTCCGAAACCGAACTGGGTATCGGCGACGATGCGTCGGGCATCTTGCTTCTCCCCAACGACGCGCCGATCGGACAGAGCGTGTCGACTCTACTGGCGGCGGAAGACACCGTGCTCGATATCGCCGTGACCCCCAATCGTGGCGACTGTCTCTGCGTCATCGGGATCGCGCGCGAAATCGCCGCGCTGACGGGCCAGCATCTGCGCCGCCACCGGGTGACCGTGCGCGAATCGCAACCTGGCATTGCGGATCTGATCGCCGTCCGCATCGCCGACTCGGACCTGTGTGGCCGCTACGCCGCCCGCGTGATCTCGAACGTGAAGATCGCCGCGTCGCCCCTGTGGATGCAGTCGCGACTGCAGGCCGTCGGTCTCCGCCCCATCAACAATGTCGTCGATGTGACGAACTATGTCATGATCGAACGCGGCCAACCATTACACGCCTTTGACTACGACCGCTTGCCGGCCAAGGAGATCGTCGTGCGCCGCGCCGACGGCGACGCCACGTTCACCACCCTCGACGGGCAGGCCCGCTCCCTGCACCCAGACGACTTGATGATCACCTGCGGCCAGCAACCGGTCGCCATTGCCGGCATCATGGGTGGTGCAGAGACGGAAGTGACTTTGAGTACGCGGCGGATTCTTCTGGAAAGCGCCTGGTTCGCCCCCTCGGGCGTGCGACGGACAGCGAAGCGGCTGGGACTCCGGACCGAAGCCTCGTACCGCTTCGAGCGCACAACGGACATCGACGGCGTATCGTCGGCAGCAGACCGGGCAACAGCCCTCATCGCACGGCTGAGCGGAGGAGTCGTCGCCCACGGTCGGGTGGATGCGTACGTCTCCGGCCGCCAGGCCGCCCCCATTTCGCTGCGCCTCAAACGCGTAAGCGATCTGCTCGGGATGGAGATCGGCCGGACCGAAGTCATCTCCAGGTTGAAAGCACTCGGGCTGACGGTTTCACCAGCGACACGAGGCACACTGACCGTGGTACCACCGTCGTACCGCTCGGATTTGTCGCGTGAGGTTGACTTGATCGAAGAGATCGCCCGCCTGGGCGGCTACGAAAACGTGCCAACCACTCTTCCGGAGTGTGCCTTGACCGGCACGGGTCAGTCGCTGGATGAGCGACGGCAGCGAGATCTCAGGCGTTTTTGCGCGGCGCAGGGCCTGAACGAAGTGGTTTTCCTTAGTTTTTGCTCCCCGCGTATGAACGCGCTGTTTCCGGGACTGGACGGCCAACAGGCGCCGGTACGCGTCTTGAATCCACTGACTCAGGACGACACGGAACTCCGACTCAGCCTGCTGCCGGGACTGGCCCGGATCGTCCGGTCCAATCTGGACCAGGGCACTCCGAACGTTGCCGTCTTTGGCATCGGCAAGGTGTTCTGGCGCGAGCGGTCGTTTTGCGAGGGCCGTCGCCTCGCTGCCGCCGTCTGCCCGGCCTTGCCGAGCGTGGGCGTAGGCAGCAGGAACGTCACTGCAGAATTCGTCGACATCAAAGGCATACTCGAAGCGGTGTTCAGTTTCATGGCCATTCCGGATGTGCAATGGGTTCCCGCCACGAACCTCGCCGCATTTCATCCTGGAAAGACGGCACACATCGAAGTGGCGGGGCTACCGATCGGCACCCTCGGCGCTTTGCATCCGGCGGTTGAGGATGAGTTGAAGCTACGCGGGCCGTGCTGGCTGTTTGAGATTGACTTGGATCGTCTGCTTCAGTATTCTCCCGCCCGTATTACGTACAGAGATATCTCACGTTTTCCTGCGGTTGTGCGCGATGTTGCGATCGTGACTGACGAAAGTTTTGCATCCGATCAGGTCGTCCGCTTTGTGCGCCAGTGGAGCCGGTCATCACAGCTGATCGATGACGTGTGTCTGTTCGATCAGTACAGCGGGCCACCCATCCCTGCAGGCAGGAAGAGCCTGGCCTACTCTATTTCCTACCGTGCTCCCGACCGCACGCTGACCGATGCCGAGGTGAACGAGATGCACATGCAACTGATCGCCGCACTGAAGGACACCTTGGATGTTGAGCCGCGGTAACTGAGACGCTTTGTCACCGGGGGGGACCAGGCGTGACTATGACAAAAGGGGACATCGTCGAGCGCATCTACGAAAAGGTCGGCTTTTCGAAGAAAGAGGCGAGCGATATCGTGGAATCCATCTTCGAAATCATCAAGAACCGTCTCGAACATGGAGAGAAGGTAAAGATCTCCGGCTTCGGCAATTTTGTCGTCAGCCAGAAACACCCGCGGAAAGGCCGCAACCCGCAGACCGGCGACGAGATCACCATATCCGGCCGCCGCGTCCTCACCTTCAAGTCGAGTCAGGTCCTGAAGAAGAGTATGAATTCCGGAGCACCTCATTGACTGGACGCGGCGGCAAAGACCAACTGCCGGACAAGCTCTATTTCAAGATCGGTGAGGTGGCGTCGATCGTCGGCGTCAAACCTTACGTGCTCCGCTACTGGGAAAGTCAATTCAGCATAGTCAAGCCAGCCAAGACAAAGTCGAAGCATCGCCTCTATCGTCGCAAGGACGTGGAAGCCTTGCTGCAGATCAAGCGCCTGCTGCACGATCAGCGATTCACCATTGAAGGCGCCCGCAAGCGTATGAAAGGCTTGCCAAAAGAAGAGCGCCGGCAGCTCGAAATGCCTCTCGGTGACCGGGACTACCGCGGTATTCTGGCGCACCTGAAGAAAGATATCGAGTCACTCCACCGGATGTTGAGTTAGCGCCAGCTACCGGCTCCGACAAAACTGTCACGAATTTAGCGACCCCAGGCCAAAAGCGTGCGGCCAACCACGGCCGAGCTAGTGAGTTCAGCTGCAATGACTGGCATGGCCGTTGCTCATCAAGCGCTTGAGGTTGTCGCGCATGATACTGGGAGTGCACCGAGAGCGTTCGGGAAGTGAGCTGGTCTTTAGCCTGCTGAGAGCGCTCATGCTCGGATACCGACTGTGGGGAGTCGAGAGCGGGCTGCAGCTAACCGAACTGGCCGCTTTGATGCGCACCACAGACACTCGCCTTGTCGGATTGGTCATCTACCTGGCAACAGAAGGGTTGGTCGTTTTGGACAATGCGGCCGGAACCGTTCGGCTGACCGAACAAGGCGCTCGCAATCTATTCGGCCAGGCCGGCTGGCACCCGCGCTGCGCCAGCTGACTCCCGCCACGGCTCCCGATCGGTTCCTCTTTCCGCACCGGATCAACGCCGCGCACATTTCGGCACGCAACGCCCTCTGACGGTTGTGTTTCGGCGGGCAAAGTGGCACTGAAGCAGAAGAGCCGCACGGCGCCGTCCGTCCGGTGAAGTGGCGCCGGCATTTACGTTTCGGGGCGTGGCGCAGACTGGTAGCGCACTCGCTTGGGGTGCGAGTGGTCGTGGGTTCAAATCCCGCCGCCCCGATTTCTTCTTCCCACCGGCACCGTACGTGCATGACCAAGTTTGCCTCGGTAGGTCACCGGTGCTACTTTTTTCGCGTGTCAATCCTGCTCAGCAACGACGACGGGATCTCCTCGGAAGGGATCGCCGCATTGCAGGAAGCCTTGGCGTCGTTGGACGAGATCTGGGTCGTCGCTCCTGACCGCGACCAGAGCGCGGTCAGCCATTCGCTGACGTTGCACCGTCCGTTGCGCATTGAACCGGTCGGGCCGCGCGTTTTCAGAGTCGACGGCACGCCGACTGACTGCATCAATCTCGCGATCAACGGCATCCTCCCTGAACGGCCGCGTTTGGTGATCTCCGGGATCAATCGTGGGGCAAACCTGGGCGACGATATCACCTACTCCGGAACGGTCTCGGCAGCCATGGAGGCCACGCTCCTCGGTGTGCCCGCCATTGCCGTCTCTCTGGTCGCCCGAGAGCGGTTCGATTTCGGACCGGCGGCAGCCTTTACGCGGCAGCTGGCACATGTCGTCCTTGACGATCACATGCCCTCCGACACGCTGCTCAACGTCAACGTGCCGGAATTGCCACTCCAAGAAATCAAAGGATACGCTCTGACGCGCCAGGGCAAGCGCCGCTACGGAGATGTGATCGTCGAGAAGGTCGACCCACGGGGAAGGAAGTACTACTGGATAGGCGGCAATCAGCTGGACTTTGTTGACAGCGAGGGCACTGATTTCAACGCCATCCAGCAGGGACTGATCTCCATTACCCCCTTGCACCTCGACTTGACCAACTACGCGTCCTTGACCCGACTCCAGCATCTGAACCTGCGGTGGCCATGAATTTCGACCAGGCCCGTGCGCAGATGGTGGAAGAACAGCTACAGGCACGTGGCATCGGTGATCCACGGGTGTTGGCGGCAATGCGCCGGGTGCCCCGGCACCTGTTCGTCGAAACCACGCTGCAACATCGTGCCTACGACGACACCCCTCTGCCCATCGGCGCCGAGCAGACCATCTCGCAGCCGTACATGGTCGCCCTCATGAGCCAGCTGCTCGAGCTCAAGGGACATGAACGCGTCTTGGAAATTGGTACCGGCTCGGGTTACCAATCGGCCATCCTTGCGGAACTGGCGCGCGAGGTGTTCAGCATCGAGCGGGTCGAGGCCTTGACACGATGCGCACGCGCCTGCCTCGATCGACTCGGCTACGGCGCGCGGGTCCACCTCCGCAGCGGCGATGGATCGAACGGCTGGCCCGAGGCGCAGCCCTTTGACGCCGAGATCATCACTGCCGCGGTCCAGCAGGTTCCGCGGCCGCTGGTCGAGCAGCTCGCCGACGGCGGCCATCTCGTACTGCCGCTCGGAGAAGCTGATTTACAAGGCCTGGCACGGATCCAGAAAAAGGGCGGAACACTCGACGTCAAGTATTTCGGTGAGTGTCGTTTTGTGAAGTTGATCGGACCGTACGGCTGGGAGGATTGAGCACCAACACACCAACGAGGTTGCGTGCGGGGACGTGGGGAGTGGGGTACCCGTTTAGCAGGCGATCAGCACACCAACTGGCCTTCCTGATGCTCCTCGGCGGGTTGGCGGCGTGCAGTCACGGAGTGTACCACCGGGTACGAGCAGGCGAGACCTTGTACCGCATCAGCAAGGCGTACGGCCTTTCGGTCAAACGGCTGGCGGAAGCCAACCATCTGTCCGATCCCTCCCGGCTCGAAGTGGGGCAGCGCCTCCTCATCCCCCACGCGCGCCGTGAGTTGCCCGTCAGTCTGATTACGCCGCGCACGGCCAATCTGCACCGCCCGGATGGTAAACACCGACCGGCAGGCGACGTGAAGTTCTTCTGGCCGGTGGCCGGGGGGGCAGTCACTTCCGGTTTCGGCCAGCGCGGTCACAGCTTCCACGATGGCATTGACATCAGCGCCCCCGTCGGCACGCCCGTGCATGCCGCACAAGACGGTGACGTCATCTATAGCGATGTCTTGCGCGGCTACGGTAACGTCATCATCGTCCGGCACCCGCACGGCTTCGCCACGGTCTATGCGCACAATCGAAGCAACCAAACGCACGAGCACCAGCATGTCCGCCAGGGCGAGGTGATCGGCAGCGTCGGTGACAGCGGCCGCACCTCCGGCGCCAACCTGCACTTTGAAGTGCGTCAGGACAATGTCGCGCAAGATCCGCTGGACTTCCTCCCTCCCGCCGAACAGGTCGCAGCCCCACCGCGACCGAACGGTCGGGGCAGTTAAGGGCAACGCGGAGCAGGCTGCCCATGGTAGTCTGAAGCTGCAAGCCGACGGCTGACGGCTGCGGGCTGACGAAGAGGAGAAAATGACGATGGCCGATTTCCGAATCGAAAGGGATTCGATGGGCGAGATGCGGGTTCCCGCTAACGCCTACTATGGTGCCCAGACGGCGCGGGCGGTGGAGAATTTCCCGATCTCCAGCTTGCGCTTTTCCCGCCGCTTCATCCAGGCTTTGGGCCGAATCAAAGCCGCAGCTGCCCGCGCCAATGTCCGCCTCAAGCTACTCGATGAGCGGCGCGGCCAAGCCATTGAGGCCGCCGCGCTCGAGGTGGCCGCGGGCAAGTTCGACGCGGAATTCGTCGTCGATGTGTTCCAAACGGGGTCCGGCACCTCCACCAACATGAACGCCAACGAGGTCATTGCCACCCGAGCCATCGAGATCCTGGGTGGCAGCCGAGGGGACAAGAACCTCGTTCACCCGAACGACCACGTCAACATGGGCCAGAGCACCAATGACGTGTTCCCGACGGCGATTCATGTGGCCGCCATGGATGCGGCGGAAAACCACGCACTGCCGGCCCTGCGTCAGCTCGCTGGTGCCTTCCAGGCCAAGGCGGCGGAGTTTGCCAACGTCGTAAAGGCCGGCCGCACGCATCTCCAAGACGCCGTGCCGATCACCCTCGGCCAGGAATTTTCCGGGTACGCCAGCGTCATTCGCCACGGCGTGGCGCGGCTGGAAAGCAGCCGCCCACATCTCTCGGAGCTGCCTATCGGCGGTACCGCGCTGGGCACCGGCCTCAACGCGCATCCCGAATTCGCCGCACGAGTCGTCACCGAGTTGCGCGCCTTGACCGGCCATCTCTTCCGCCGCGCCGACAACGCCTTCGAGGCCATGCAGAACCGCGACGCCAGCGTCGAACTGTCGGGCGCAATGAGGACGATCGCCGTCGGCCTGATGAAGATCGCCAACGATCTCCGCCTGCTCACCTCCGGACCGCGGACCGGCTTGAACGAGATCGAGCTGCCGGCGACCCAGCCGGGCTCCAGCATCATGCCCGGGAAGGTCAATCCGGTCATCCCCGAGGCAGTCAACATGGTGGCGGCTCACATCATCGGCAACGATACCGCCATCACCATCGCCGGGATGAACGGCAATCTCGACCTGAACGTGATGATGCCGGTCATCGCCCACAACCTCCTGGAAAGCATCGATCTCCTGGGCAGCGCCGCCAAGGTCCTGGCGGAAAAGTGCGTCGGTGGAATCGTTGCCAACATCGCGCAGTGCCGGGCCTACGGTGAACAGACCGCTTCCTTGGTGACCGCCGTGGCGCCGATCCTGGGCTACGACGCGGCAGCAAGGGTCTTCAAGAAGGCCTTGGCCGAAGACAAGCCCATGCGGCAGGTTATCCTGGAGGAAGGCCTGATTCCCAAAGAGCGGCTCGATGAGATCCTCGACCTGAAGAAACTCACCGAAGGCGGCCGAGCCTAGCGAGCCGATACCTCGTTGCGGCCACGGCATTCACAGCCTATAGTACCGGCAATGAAGATCCGTGAGGGCGAACTGCAGAGCCTGGCAAGCGCCATCGTTGATGCCTTGGCCAAGCAAAGCTTCGTCCACTTCAAACAAGACCCCTCGGTCGCACGCAAACGCATCGTCGAGTTGATCGCGCGAAATCTCGCGGAGGCACATGCCCTCGAAGAGGAAGCCGAACGCCTAGCCGAGAGCCACGCGCGCCAAATGACGGGGATGGACCAGCGCAGGATCATTCAGGGGATCAAGGAACGGCTGGCACGTGAACGTGACTTCCCGCTGTGAAATCATGCGATTCAGCGAAGCCCGAACCTCCTATCTGGCCCATTTGATCGTGAACACCCTGCGACAGGAGGGCCTGGCGGAGATCGAACAAGAGCGGCATGTCCTCATGGAGATCAAACGCATCTTGGGACAGGATCATGTGGCCGATACCCGCCTCGACGTGATCGTGCGCCGCAAGATTGCCTCTCTGTCGCGCAACGTCCCTCCCGGAGGCCGCGAATGGGATGTGCTGTATCGGCAATACTATGCCGAAGAAGCACGGAAACTGAAGCCCGGAGGTCCTTGACAAACGCGTTTCAGTCGTTAACTTGCGCCCGCGGTTCATAACAGTGCACCGTGCAGGCCCGGAACCTACAGCTCGGGGGTTCTTGGGCAAAAGCTTTTGAAAAATCACCGACTTGCTTGACGAAAGGAGATTAAGAATGAAGATTCGGCCATTGCAAGACCGGGTCATCGTGAAACGGATCGCCGAAGAGGAAAAGACCAAAGGTGGTATTATTATCCCTGACTCCGCAAAAGAAAAGCCGCAGGAAGGGAAGATCATCGCCGTTGGCAAAGGCAAGATGAACGATGACGGGAAGCTTATTCCCCCACAGGTGAAGGTCGGCGACCGGATCTTGTTCGGTAAATATTCGGGAAGTGAAATCAAACTCAACGGCGAAGAGCACCTGATCATGCGCGAGGAAGACATCCTCGGTGTGATCGAGGGCTGAAGCGCGTATTCGAAGGAGGAACCAACGCATGGGAGCAAAAATCGTAAAGTTCGGCCAGGAAGCACGTGACCGGATCCTACGCGGCGTCAATGTCCTCGCCGACGCCGTCACCGTCACCCTCGGACCGAAAGGCCGCAACGTCATCCTGGACAAATCCTTCGGTGCGCCGAACATCACCAAGGACGGCGTGACCGTCGCCAAAGAAATCGAGTTGGAAGACAAGTTTGAGAATATGGGCGCCCAGATGGTCAAGGAAGTCGCCAGCAAGACCTCTGACGTCGCCGGTGACGGCACCACCACAGCCACCGTTCTGGCCCGCTCGATCTATGCCGAAGGCGCCAAGATGGTGGCCGCAGGCCATGACCCGATGAGCCTCAAACGCGGCATCGACAAGGCGGTGGTGGCAATCATCGGTGAGCTCAAGAACCTCTCGAAGCCCACCAAGGACCAAAAAGAGATCGCCCAGGTCGGTACCATCTCTGCCAACAATGACGCCACCATCGGCGACATCATCGCCGAGGCGATGAGCAAGGTCGGCAAGGAAGGCGTGATCACGGTCGAGGAAGCCAAGAGCCTGGAAACCACCCTCGAAGTGGTCGAGGGCATGCAGTTCGACCGCGGCTACATCTCCCCCTACTTCGTGACTGATGCGGACAAGATGGAGGCGGCACTCGAAGACGCGTACCTGCTGATCCACGAAAAGAAGATCAGCAACATGAAGGACCTGCTACCGGTCCTGGAAACCATCGCCCGTACCGGCAAGCCGTTCTTACTGATGGCTGAAGACATCGAGGGCGAGGCACTGGCTACCCTCGTGGTCAACAAGATTCGCGGCACGCTGCACTGCGTGGCAGTCAAGGCGCCCGGTTTTGGTGACCGCCGCAAGGCCATGCTGGAAGACATCGCCATCCTGACCGGCGGCAAGGTCATCGCCGAAGAGCTGGGTATCAAGCTCGAAGGCGTCACCCTCAACGACCTCGGCCGCGCCAAACGCATCGTGGTGGACAAGGATAACACCACTATCGTCGACGGCGCCGGCAAGAAGGGCGACATCGAAGGCCGCATCAAGCAGATCCGGGCGCAGATCGAGGAGACGACCTCGGATTACGACCGCGAGAAACTGCAGGAGCGGTTGGCGAAACTGGTCGGCGGTGTGGCCGTCATTCGCGTCGGCGCAGCCACCGAAGTCGAAATGAAGGAAAAGAAGGCCCGCGTCGAGGACGCCCTGCATGCCACCCGGGCGGCCGTCGAGGAAGGCATCGTGCCGGGCGGCGGCGTCGCCCTCATCCGTTCTCTGTCATGCCTCGAGAAGCTCAGTGTGGCAGACGAAGAACGCGTGGGCGTGAACATCGTCCGTCGTGCACTCGAAGATCCCTGCCGGTGGATTGCCAACAACGCCGGCTGGGAAGGCTCCATTGTTCTCGACAAGATCAAGAACAACAAGGGCTCCTTTGGCTTCAACGCGGCGAGCGAAGAGTTCGAGGACCTGATGAAGGCCGGCATCGTCGATCCGACCAAAGTGGTGCGCACGGCGCTACAGAACGCCGCATCCGTTGCGGGTCTGCTCCTCACCACCGAGGCCATGGTGGCCGAGAAGCCCGATGAAAAGGGCGGCGGTCCGGCCATGCCTGGGGGCGGCGGCATGGGCGGTATGGGGGGCATGGGCGGCATGATGTAGGCCGCAATCCTTCCGCCTGCTGTTCTTACGACGGCCCTCCGTACAATGTGCGGAGGGCCGTCGCAGTTTTCAGGATCAACGCCTATTGGGTTGCCAGTTTGCTTTGCAGTCGCGCCACCGTGTCGGCGACCCCCGGCAGATGTGGCTCGCTCTGTGCCGCCGCCCGGCAATGCGCCAGCGCATCCCGTAGCTGGCCCAGCAGTTCCAACCCCAGACAGAGATTATACCGTGCCTGCGCAAAATCCGGCTTCAGCGCGACAGCCTGCCGGTACTCGCTGACCGCGAATACCAGCTGCCCAGCTTCGAGCAGCGCCACGCCCAGATTGTTGTGCGCTTCGGCATAAGCCTGCCTCAATCGTAGCGCCTGCCGGTACTCCTCGATGGCCGCGTCACGTTCGCCGACGTCGGACAACACCACGCCGAGATCGTTATGGGCCTCCGCCGAATTGGGGTTGAGGCGGATGGCTTCGCGGTACTCCTTTATGGCATCGGTCCGCCGACCGGCGCGGTACTCCTGCAGCCCTTTCTCGTAGTGCACTCGGGATGTCTGACTGGTGTTCCGAGCGCACGCCGCCAGGAGCGAGAGGCACAACACGGCACCAACAGACCATACACCGCTACGCATCAGCACCGCTCTTTAGCACTTCCGCCTCCCCTGTTGCCACCCTCTGACCGCACTCCCAAGCGCAGCCTTCACAGTCCGCGCAGACGCGGATCGGCAGTAGAGTCCGCGATGCGGAGCGCCCGTTGCGCCAGGTCCCCGGCGGCGCGAAACATGCCCTCGAAACCCTCACCCAGCGTCTTGCCTTGCAGGAAGCGCGCGTAGATGCCTTCGCTGATCACGGCGAGCTTGTACAGGGCAAGGACCTGGTAGAACTCGATGCACTCGACGTTGCGGCCGCTGCGCTTGGCGTACTCGGCTACGATCTCCGCGCGCGTGAAGAAGCCGGGGAGAACGGTGAACGTCGACGCGGTTCCCACCCCGCCCATCGCCGGCGGGTCGCCCCGGTCGGTCCAATAGATCAGCGTGTAAGCCAGATCGGCGAGCGGGTCGCCGAGCGTCGCCATCTCCCAGTCGAAAACCGCGACCACGCGGCCCGGATCGTTGGGATCGAGCGCCATGTTCCCGAGCCGGTAGTCGCCGTGGACGATGGTCGGTGCTGGGGACTCGGGAAGTGCGGCAAGCAATCGTCGACTCAACTCGTCGATCTCGGGAAGAGGTGATGTCTGGGAACGCTCCCACTGTTGCGACCAGCGCCGCACTTGGCGTTCGAGATACCCCTCGGGATGCCCGAAGCCTTCGAGGCCGACAGCGCAATAATCGACCGCATGCAGGCATACGAGGGTCTCGACCAGCGCGACGCTGATGCGCCGCCGCTCTGCCTCCGTCGGCGCATATCCGGGCGGAATTTCGTTCGCCAGCACCACACCCGGACGATACTCCATGACATAGAATGGGGCATCGTTGACGGATGCCTCCTGACACAGGGCAATCGGGCGGGGCGCCGGCACGTCGGTACCGGCTAATGCCGCCAGCACCCGGTGCTCGCGTACCATATCGTGGGCCGTCGGGAGGACATGCCCGAGTGGTGGCCGGCGCAAGACCCACTCGTGCCCGCCGCCGCAAACCAGATAGGTCAGATTCGAGCGTCCCCCGCTGATGAGGGTGAACGTCAACTCACAGTCGCCGCCTGGCACATGCTCCCGGAAGAAGCGCGACACATGGTCGTGGTGTATCCCTGGGATCTCGATCATCGGTTCCTCAGCTCCTTAGCGCTTTCGTGGCCGACCGTGAAGCATTCCCTGGTAACGGTGAGCAGGAAATCTGCCCTGAAGAG
>DASVHW010000334.1 GCA_036382395.1 Candidatus Binatia bacterium
ATCTCTGGTGATCGCGAAAACGCACTCATTTGCTTGATGAGGGCGCGTCTCCTGACTGCGAAGTGGCTCGTGCATGTGAGTAGTCAACAGCTCTTGCGCCAGATAGTGACTCGGTGGATCTCCCCGGTTATATGTCAAGCGCACCTACTTCGCAGGCAAGCCCGCCTAGGGCTGCGGGCGAGACCTAGGTGCCCGGGGCGTGCCCCAGTGGCGGGTCTTTACGCCGCTGAGACAGGGCTCCTGCGCAGCATGACGATCCCGAGCCAAGCGAACCAGATGATGAGACCCAATCCATAAACAGCCTCGAGGGCAGTCAAAACCAGAACCGAGAGGATGCCTGCTACACCGGTCACCACGCCAAGGTAGATCAGCAGCCTGGGAAGCGCCCTTGACCGCAAGGCCGCCCAACTCAGCAGTAGAAACCATAAGGCGCTAACTATCGTTTCCCCGCCGCGTGCGCCCAAACCGGTTTCCACAGAGTCGAGCGTCAACCAGACCGTCGCAGCTTGAGCCGGATTCTCGCCATGGAGTTTGACGACTGTGCTCAAGTCGTTGATTGAGAGTGTGCCGACCACAATGACCAGGACGGCCCAGATCAGCGTGAAGATGGTCGCCGCCTGAGCCAGCACAGCTGAGCCAGCCTTCAATCGCTCATATAGAGCCCGTGACAGGAAGATCAGGGCCACGCCGAAGGCCAAGAAGATGATTTCGTTGAATGCGCGCATGGCGCCCTGGTTGTCCGCAATAAGAGCCACGGTCTTGCCTGGATCAGCCTGGATGCACCGCGAAAGTGTGTGTTGAGCGCGAGCCGTGACGCACGAATGCCCTTCTGAGCTGGGAGGATGTGGCTTATCGATAGTCACAACCAACCGGACAGAAGGGCACCCGCGGGATGGTGCGACACGAGGTCGCTTGCGTTGAGTGGGCTCGTCGATTTGAGGGATCGGCGGTGAGGTCGGTGACGTAGCCCCAGGTCAGTGTCCGAGACCTGTCTCCGCCCTGACGTGCTCTGCCGGTAACGGCGGGGTGCGAAGCTCGGGGTTCAAGCCCAAGGGATCGTGTTCCGTCCGTGATCCACAGGCGAGGAGAAGACCGAACGGGCGAACGCGATTGAACCCTTGACGACGCCTCGTCAGAGTGAGCCCCGCAAGACGGTTGCCGTATCGGGGTAGCAGGAGCTGGCCGTTGTGAAGCGGCAGGAGGCGACCGGTGGCATCTTGCCGGTCGCGTGGATACCTCCGTTCCCGGGGTTGAGAGGGCGCCCTACCCGGTCGAGTCTCAGGCAAGCGGAACGTGACAACCCCGATGAGGTCCGGCGCCGTGCTGTCGCGCGGTGTTGGTAAGCCGACCGTGAGGAAGGCCCAATTCCTCAGCGGGCGCAGGACGACCCGAGAAGCGAACGCCGATGGCCGAAAGGCAGCGGGAAACCCGGGGCAGCATGGTCAGACCTTCGCTGACCGCCCCGCATAACCGATCGGATACCGGGCTGATGCCTGGACTCGAAAGAGTGCTGACGTGGGTCGGGTGAGCCTGTGCAGCGACGATGACGACAACGGACAGAACCGAGGGACAAGTTGGACACCATGACGGCGGATCGATCGGCGCCTGCCGTCGACGACGCCGACCTGGTGAACGGACCCGAGGACGTTCTCGGTGACTGGGACGAGGTTGAGTGGCGTCGAGTCGAACAGGACGTACGGCGATTGCGTCAACGGATCTTCACGGCGTCGCAGGCTGGGGACCTCAAACGGGTCCGCAATCTGCAAAAGCTGATGCTCCGGTCCCGCGCTAACACGCTGGTCAGCGTGCGGCGGGTCACCGAGCGCAATGCAGGCCGCGCGACGGCGGGCATCGACGGAGAGGTCGCGTTGACCTCTGCGGCCAAGACGGCACTGGCGGTGGAAGTTCACCGCCGAGATCCGTCCTGGCAGGCCCGTCCGGTCAAGCGGATATACATCCCGAAGGCGAATGGGAAACAGCGTCCGCTCGGCATCCCGGTGCTGCGCGACCGGGCCTTGCAAGCCTGTGTCGTCAACGCGCTGGAACCGGAGTGGGAGGCACGGTTCGAACCGCGGTCCTATGGGTTTCGCCCGGGCCGTGGCTGCCACGACGCGATCGAGGCGATCTACTGGACGCTCAACGGCAGGAATGCCAAGCGGCAGTGGATTCTCGACGCCGACCTGACAGCAGCGTTCGACCGAATCGATCACGATCATCTTCTTGACAGCGTCGGAACGTTCCCAGCCCGGGAACTCATCCGGGGATGGCTGAAGGCAGGCGTGGTCGAGCGGGGCCGGTTCGCCCCGTCCGAGGAGGGCACCCCGCAAGGCGGGGTAGTCAGCCCGTTGCTTCTGAATATCGCCTTGCATGGGATGGAGGCCGCAGCCGGGGTCCGCTACTACAAGCTGGGCACCGATGGTGCCCAGACGGTGGCGGGTACTCCTGCGCTGGTGAGGTACGCCGACGATTTTCTTGTCATGTGCCACACCCGTGAGCAGGCCGAACAGGTCTGGCTCCGGCTCGCTCGGTGGCTCGAACCCAGGGGCCTGTCCTTCAACGTGGACAAGACACGCATCGTTCACGTCGACGAGGGATGCAACTTCCTCGGGTTCAACGTCCGCCGTTACGGCGGCAAGCTGCTGATCAAGCCGAGCACGGCGGCCGTGCGACGGTTCCGGGAACGGCTCACCACCGAGGTGCGCTCCCTGCGGGGCAGCAACGCCTCGATGGTGATCATCAGGCTCAACCCGATCATTCGGGGTTGGGCGGCCTACTACCGGAGCGTGGTGTCGAAGAAGGTGTTCACCACAGTTGATGATCATCTGTGGCAGCTCACCTACCGGTGGGCGCTTCGCTCCCACCCGAACAAGTCGAAGCACTGGGTTATCGCCCGCTACTTCGGCAAGTTCAACCAGGCCAGACAGAACCGGTGGATCTTCGGTGACCGCGACAGCGGCACCTATCTCCGCCGGCTCGACTGGACGAAGATCGTCCGGCACCGGATGGTGATGGGCACGTCGTCTCCCGACGATCCGGCCCTCACCGACTACTGGGCCGATCGACGACGCAAACGGCCCTTGCCGCTGACTGCTCCGACTGCGCGGCTACTTGCCGCGCAGGACGGACGCTGCCCAGCATGCGGGGACCTGCTGCTACTTGCCGATCATGAACCACAAGACCCACACGAGTGGGAACAGTGGATCAAGGCGACCCGCAAGGCCCTGCGCGTGAAAGCGCTCACCGCCACACGGACGCCCGGCCCAGCCGACACGTCGGACGACGCCACCACGAACTGTCTCCTGCACGCGCACTGCTCCCGGCAACCAGCCGCGACAGCCGCGCGGAAGCTTCGCAGAACCTGACCACGCCTCAAGGGCTTGCTTGAGCCGGATGCGGTGGAAGTCGCACGTCCGGTTCTGAGGGGGCCCCGGCGCAGCAATGCGTCGGGGCTACCCGACCAAGTTTGCCACGTCGAGTCGGCGGTGTTCGATGACCCGAACTTGGTGTCCTGCGCGGGGCTCGGGCCGGTGGTCGCGCTGGCGGAGCAGTGCGGGCTCCCGCAGCTGGTCGCCGCGCAACTGACGCTGCCTGCCAAGGCG
>DASVHW010000335.1 GCA_036382395.1 Candidatus Binatia bacterium
CTGGTTGACCCGAAGATGCGGTTATCCCAGTATGTATGACGGAATCAGGAGGGCTCTCGATGCTGCGACGTCTCAATCCAGAACTCACGGCCGTTGCCTTCGGACTCGCTGCAATACTGGCAGGCAGCGCGGTTGCCGAACAGAAGCCAGCGGCAGCGGCACATCCAACACCGCCGTCGATGAGCAAGGCGGAGATCGACGCGTTCCTGGCACGGCCGCTGGTGGCTCGGATCGCGACGGTGCGCAAGAACGGCACACCGCAGGTCGTCCCAATGTGGTTCCTGTGGCACGACGGCGTCATGTACCTGAGCACGCGCACGTGGGCAGCGAAGGTGAAGCACTTGCGGAAGAATCCGCACGTCGCCGTCGTCGTCGACGTGATGGAGGCACCCCTGAAGAACAAGGTGGTCACGATCGACGGCAGCGCAGAGATCCTCACTGACGGCGTGAAGGAAACGACCACGAAGATTTACGAGAAGTACATGGGCGCGGAGGCCTCAAAAACTCCGCAAGCCCAGCAGAGCATCAATACCCCGCGCGTGCTGATCAAAATCACGCCGGCGAAGATCCAATCGATGGACACGACGCACCCGTAGGAAGCCGCTGAAAAGGCCTCCTGCCGAGTGGCACACGGTCACCGAGATTTCAGCGAACCGGCGGTGAGGGGTGCGTCTATCACTCCACCGCGACGGCCGCGTCCTCGATGAGAACGTCGTACTTGTAACCGAAGCCGAAGTCCTTGTCGGTGCTCACCTTCCCCCGCACAAGCACCGTGTTGCCAACCGCGGCTTCCGCGCCCGTCGTCACGGTGAGGTCGTTGCTGCCGGCGCTGCCGGTGCCGTCCTTCAGGTGAATCCAGTTCTTTCCCATGACGCTCGAGGTGAACTTGGCGACCTTGCCGCGAACCGCCACCTCTTTGCCAGCCAGGGCCGTCTTGTTGGCGAACACCTCCGCCACCGTGTGGCCACCAGCGGCCTTGGCGATGTTCGAGAGGTCGAGCGCAACGGCCGGGGCCGTCGTGGTGCCCGTGCCGTGGGCCTTAGCGACCTGATCCTTTACCGTTCCCGTATGGCTGCCGGCCACCTGGATTGCTTCGACAAAATACACCAGGTCGAAGGTTCTACCCAGCGTCTTGCTCTCGAAGTTCCGCATCGGCGCACCCTCGGGCACGACGACTACATCCCCGACGGCCACCTGAAACAGTGGCGCGGCCGCCCAGATTTTCTTCGAGCCGTCGTCGACCTGTACGTAGGTGTAGGTGCCGGCGTTCATCGTCTCCACGACTTTGCCGGTAGTGCTGGTCCCGGCATTACTCCCCGGGACCGTGCTGTCGCCCGAGTGGCCGTGGGATGGGGCAGCTGCCGGTGCAGGTGCCTGGGCTGCTGGCTGCTTGGTGTCGGTCGCGTAGGTGACCGACGCCATGGCTGCAATGCCGACGATGATCGAAAGTAAGGGGCGTTTCACAGTTGTACCTCCTGTCGCGGTGTGCAACGGCCCGCCTGGCGAGCACGCGTGGGTTCCTACACCACCCGAGCCACAATTGGTAGTCGATCCCTTCGGCCCTCGACTGGCGACGCGTCGATTGCGGCGCCGGGATTGTCGGGGCGGCGGCAGCGTGCGATGCTTGCCACCACGGACCACTCTCCATGCCGCAGACACTCGCGTTCTTTGCCACCACCGCCAAAGGGATGGAGGAGCTGCTCACCGCTGAGCTGCAGGCGCTCGGAGCGTCGGCCATCACGACGCAGCGGGCGGGTGCGTCTTTTGCCGGCTCGCTCGAAGTCGCGTACCGCGTCTGCCTGTGGTCACGCGTTGCCAACCGCGTACTGTTGCCACTGGCGACGTTTGCGGCGGCGACGCCGCAGGCGCTCTACGAAGGGGTACGGACGATCCGCTGGTCGGATCACCTCGACGCGCGCCGCACGCTGGCCGTGGACTGCGCCACATCGCGTTCGTCGATGGCGCACTCGCACTACGGCGCCCTGAAGACCAAGGATGCCATCGTCGACCAACTGCGCGCGCAGTCTGGGGCGCGGCCTTCCGTGGATGTCGCGCAGCCGGATGTGCGGGTGAACGTGTATCTGCACGAGGACCGCGCCGTGGTCAGCATCGACCTCTCCGGCGACAGCTTGCACCGCCGTGGCTACCGGCAGCGCGGCACAGCCGCGCCGCTAAAGGAGAACCTCGCCGCCGCCGTGCTGTTGCTGGCCGAGTGGCCGCGGCTGGCGGCGGCCGGTGCGCCATTGATCGACCCGATGTGCGGTTCGGGTACGTTGCCCATCGAGGCGGCGCTGATGGCGGCGTGCATCCCGCCCGGGCGCAACCGGACCCATTTTGGATTTCTCGGCTGGCGCGGGCATGAGGCGGCGGTATGGACGCGCCTGTGCCACGAAGCCGAGGAGCAGGAGATCCGCGACCCCAAACGGCTGCCGCTGATCCACGGCTATGATGCGTCCGCCGCCGCGGTGCGGGCCGCCCTCGCCAATGTCGAGCACGCCGGTCTGCGTGGCCGGGTGCACATCGAGAAACGCGCCATGGAGGACTGCGCGCCGATAGCGGTACGCGGGCACGCCGAGGTGCCCGGAGTGGTGGTGATCAACCCGCCGTATGGCGAGCGCCTTGGAGACCGCGCGCAGCTCGGCGCGCTGTATGCGGCGCTCGGCGACACGCTGCGCCGCAAGTTTCCCGGCTGGACGGGCTACGTCCTCACCGGCAACCCCGCTCTCGGCAAACGCATCGGCCTGCGGCCCGCGCGTAGGCACATCCTGTACAATGGTGCGATCGAATGCCGCCTGCTGGTGTTTCCGATTTCATCGCAGCCGGTGCGCCAAGCTGAAGGCCCACACTGGCGGCAAGAAACCAAGTAGATGGTGAGGGGCTCGCTGAGAAACCTCCGCAAACCCTGCCATCAAGACGCCGCCGCCCGTCCTGCGACGCACCCGCTGGCCCAGGCCCATTGAAAGTTGAAGCCGCCGATCCGCCCATCGCAGTCGAGCATCTCGCCCACCAGGTACAGTCCCGGTGCTCGGCGGGATTCCATGGTGCGGTAGTCGATTTCCTCCAAGGGAACGCCGCCGGCGGTTACCTCGGCGAAGTTCCAACCGCGGTCGCGTTCGACGGGCAACGGAAATGCACTGAGCGCGTGCAACAGTGTCCGCCGTTGCATCCGCGTCAGCTGGCCCATTTGTACGGTCGGCTCGCAACCTGTCCAGCGCACGAGGGCGAGAGCGAGCCGTTCGGGTAACCGCTCCGACAGGCAGCGGCCGAGCGACGTCCGCGGTCGCTGCGCGGCGGCGCCCCGCAACCAGTTCTCCGCCTGTTCGAAATCGTGTCCCGGCAGAAAGTTACAGTGCATCTCCACGCGCTGCCCGCGCCCGCGGGCGATGACCCAGTGCCGGCTGGCGTCCATCACCACCGGCCCGCTGATGCCGAAATGGGTCCACAGCATACTGCCGGTGCGGCGGTCGATGCGCTTGCCATCGGCGGAAGTGGAAAGCTCGACCGGCTGCGACAGCCCCGACAACTCGGCGTGAAACATCTCGGATTGCAGGACGAGCGGAACGAGCGCTGGGTAGGTGTCGGTGACGTGATGCCCCAGCGATCGCACGATGTCCCACCCAGCCCCATCGCTGCCGGTACGCGGCAGCGAGCGTCCGCCGGTAGCCATGATCACCCGCGGCACGCGCAACACGCCGCCGGCATGCTCGATGACGAAGTCGCCGGGGCCCTCTGACGAAGCACCATCGGCGCGGCGGACGGCGTGCACCCGGTGCCCCGTACGCACGCTGATCCCCAGCTCGTCGCACCGGCCCAGCAGGGCGGCGAGGACGGTGCGAGCACTGTCGGTGACGGGAAACAACTTGCCGCTCTCTTCGCGCTTCAGTTCGACATCCAGGGAGGCAAACCAACGGCAGGTCGCCGCGACGTCGAAGGCCGCCAGCACGTTGCGGATGACGTTGCGGGAGCCGTTGAAGTCGAGCGGACTGACCTCGGCATGCGTGACGTTACAGCGGCCGCCGCCGGAGACGAGGATCTTCGCCCCGATGGACGCGGCGCCTTCGAGCACGATGATCCGTGACTGCCGCCCCGCTCCGGCGCCTTGCCGGCAGGTGTCGCCGGCGAAGATGGCGGCCGCGAGACCCGCGGCTCCCGCCCCGACGATGACGATGTCGTAGGTCTCCATGGTTGCCGCGGCATCTTAGCAGACGGTGGCCGCCACTTCCTTTCTTGCGGCGGCCCCGGCCGTCATGATTCACTCTGGGCTCGATGGCTTCCACGAGCCTCGCGGCAAGTGTCACAAAGGAGGACCGAGTATGATTCGAGGGATTCACCATACCGCCATCTCGACCGGCAACCTGGACCGGGCGCTGGAGTTTTACCGCGATCTTCTGGGTTTCCCCGTGATCTCCGAATTCGCCTGGCCTGCAGGCACGGAGCCCGCCGACCGCATCACCGGGCTGAAGAACTCTGCTGCCCGCGCGGCGATGCTGCGGGCCGGCAACGCGATCATCGAACTGTTCCAGTATGAGTCACCGACCCCGCGGTCTGGCGACCCACGGCGGCCGGTATGCGATCACGGCATCACTCACATCTGCCTCGACGTCAAGGATCTCGACGGCGAGTACGAGCGGCTCAAGGCGGCTGGAATGACGTTTCACTGCCCGCCGCAAGACGTCGGC
>DASVHW010000336.1 GCA_036382395.1 Candidatus Binatia bacterium
CACCGCGTGCGACCGGAATCCTCTCTTCCAGATGATGAACAGGGTCCATGCCATGAACAACCCGGTGAGCATCAGGCCCGGCAGCACGCCGGCGAGGAACAGGCGCCCGATCGAGGTCTCGGTGGCGATGCCGTAGAGAATGAAGGTGATCGAGGGCGGGATCAGGATGCCGAGCGTGCCGCCGGCGCAGATCGAGCCCGTCGCGACGTCGTCGGGGTAGCCGCGCCGGCGCATCTCCGGGATGCCCATTTTGCCGATGGCGGCGCAACACGCAGGCGAGGAGCCGGTAAGCGCGGCGAAAATGGCGCACGCGCCGAGGTTGGAAATCGCCAGACCGCCGGGCACGCGATAGAGCCAGCGGTCCAGCGCTTCGTAGAGATCCTTGCCCGCGGGGGAGGAGCCGATCGCGGCCCCCATCATCACGAACATCGGAATCGACACCAGGGTGAAGTCGTTCAGTCCCGCATAGAAAGTCTCGGCCACCACGTGCAGCGCGTCGAAACCCTGGAAGATCACGATGAATATGATCGCTATCGTGCCGAGGCCGACTGCGACGGGCGCGCCCGAGAGCAACATCATCAGCGTGAGAATCAGGACCAAGGTCCCCTGCATTCCCGGGCTCATCACCGACGAGCCTTGGTTATGCCGAACGGCGGTTCGCGACCGCTGACCAGGCCCATCAGGTCGGCGAGGCACTGTAGGGTCAACAGGCCGAGGCCGATGGGCAGGGCCGAATAGGGGATCCACAGTCGCGCCCGCCACATGGTATCGGACACCCATTTGTTGTCCCAGGCCTCGCGCCAGAACTGGAACGTGAGTACGGTCATCGCCACGCAGAAAAATAGCGTCACCGCGGCAGCGAACAGCGCCAGCCACCAGCGCGGGCGCGGAGCCGAATACAGCGGCAGCACGTCGACGGCGACGTGGCCCCGCGTCGTGAGCACGAAGGGGCTGCCGACGAAGGTCGCGGCAACCAGGCAGTAGGTGACGAAATCGGTCTGCCAGATCGTGTTCTGGTTGAGCGCGTAGCGCACGAATACCATGTGGCAGACTACGACGACGCTGAGCGCGATCAGAGCGGCGGCGAGGTAGCCGAACAGCTGGGAGATGAATCTGACGGTGCGGACAAATATGTCCATGAACGGTCCATCGCTTGTGGCCCGCGGGCCGGTTACGGGGGAGGGAACGAATCGGCGGGCGGCGCTTGCCGCCCGCCACCGGGGTTTAGGCTTACTTGACGCTCAGTGCATCGTCGATCAGTTGCTTGCCGTCCGGCACTTCCTTGGCGAATTCGGCGTAGGAGCTTTCCTTGGCGACCTTGACCCACGCGTCGTACTCCGCCGGCGTCAGTGTAACCACCTCGACCTTGTGCTCCGTGAACACCTTGACCATCGCGTCGTCCAGGCCTTTGGTCTCCTTGGCGAAGTATTCCTGCGCCTTCTTGCCCGCTTTGAGCAGCGTTTCCTGCTGCTTTTTGTTGAGCTTATCGAAGCTCTTCTTCGACATCAGCACCGGCTCGTACATGAACCAAAGGGCGTTATCGCCCGGCGCGGTGATGCATTTCACCTGCTCGTAGATGCGGAACGAAACGAAGCTGCCGGTGCTGGTGTCGGTCGCCTCGGCGACGCCGGTCTGCAGCGCGTTGTAGACCTCGTTGCTCGGCACCGAGACGATGGAGGCGCCGGCCGCCTGCCACATCGCGGCGAAGGTCGGCCCGGCCGATCGGATCTTCAAGCCCTTGATGTCGGCTGGAGTGCGAATACAGGCTTTTTTCGAAGCCACCGCGCCGGCGAGCCAGGCGTCCGACAGC